>JAYVZC010000111.1:0-25734 GCA_043783695.1 Bacteroidota bacterium | reverse complement strand
GAGAATGTTATTTTATAATCAACACCAAAAACAAGTGAAAAGGAAAACTTACCATTTTTGCCGGTTTTTATTTTTTCTTGTTCGATGCTTCCATTTCGGTAAACGGTAACGGTTGCTCCAGAAAGAATTTTGCCATCTTTTACTGTTTTCCCTTCAAATTCAAGCATGCCGGGAGCTTGTGCTGAAGCCGAACTTATGCTTAAAACAAATAACATACACAGGAAAGCCGTCCTAAAAAAAGGTATTTTGTATTTGTCGATAAATTTTGCAATTAAAGTGGGCATAAGGGTTATTTTATCCGAAAACGAAAGTAAGAAAATATTGACAATTATCAACGTTATCAAATACTTAAAAGCAATAAAAAGAGGTGATTGGTTACAATTCGATGTTCAATCGTTTGTAGATGGCTTCGCGTTTTAGTTCGCGTACTTCAGAGGGCTGCATTGTTTCCAATCGGATGTCTTCAATAGCAATACGAATCAAACGTAAGCATGGAAAGCCAACTCCTGCGGTCATTTTACGGACTTGATGAAATTTTCCTTCGGTTAATGTAAGTTCGATCCAAGATGTTGGAAGTAATTCGCTAATCGGATGTCCGCGAGGAGGAAGGTTCTCCGGCTTTTTTACTTGTTTAGCTTTGCATGGTTTGGTTAAATAGGATCCAGCGTCAAGTGCGATGCTCACCCCTGTTTCAAGCTGCTTGAGTGCTTCAGGTGTTACAACTCCTTGCAATTGCACTAAATAAATTCGAGTATGTTCAAACTCTGGTTTTAAAAGATTATAATTTAAGTTTTTATCATTCGTTAAAATCAATAGCCCTTCGCTGTTTTCATCCAATCGTCCTAGCGGATATACATCTTTTGGAAATGTAAAACCGAGTTCTCCCAAACACTTTTTCTTTTTGTGAGAAGAAGTGAATTGGGAAATCATTTTATAAGGTTTGTAAATGATGTAATAGTTCACATGGCGAAATTAGAAAATTAATTGAAACTATTTTTTAAAGACGGTATCAGAAATTCCTTTATTTATCTGATAGTTTGTGAGAATTATTAAAATTTGCCCTTTTTTCTTGTCTTTGGTTTTGTCTTCCTCTTTAGGTTCGTTATTCATATCCGCAGCAACACTTTTTGGAATCTTGAATTTTTTTACATCCACAGTGAATATCATTTTATCAGGTAAACCATAAGCTATTTGTGCTCCGTAAGTATATTCGGTAAGAATTGTTCCATTCGATTTTGTGGTCATTTGAGATTTTAAAATCACATTTTGTTTTGGATCAATCCATAATTTTCCAAGAATCAAATCACTTGTATCAGAAAGCGGAATAATATTAATGATGATGGCTTGAACAGTTCCTATCATTTCTTTGCCTTGAACAATGGTTGAAAAAGAATTCGTATCAGCCAACATTTTTGTAGCCTGATCAAAACTTTGACGCGGAACAATAGCAATGCTTTTCGATTCGACTTTAAATTTATCTTTTTGTTTGTAATAAATTTTTGCATCAACAGGCATCAATCGGATAAAAGGCATGTCGACTTTAATGTGCACGTTTACAGAGTAATCTTTAGCCTTTTGAACTTTTGCATATACGTTGTGCAAAATAACATTTGCATTATCTTGAGCGTTTGTGATGTTCACAAAAAGAGAAACAATCAGCAGAATGAGTGTGTGTTTAAAGAGTCTCATGATAAAATATCCTTTCTCTTAAATTTATATATTGCGATGGCTAACAAACCAATAATGTGAATTACTAAAATGCCGGCCGATTCAATTATCTTATCCGTTGGTAAAGGGTCTTCAAAAAAATTGCGCCAGGAAACCATGTGTGTTGTGAATAAATAAGGCTGAATGGTTTGTAAAGAAGGAACATCCAATGCACCAATGATTGTAAATAAAATAATAATGGCCATGGTTGTTACAATTGGTCCGATAGAGTTTTCAGAAAAACAAGAAAGTGTTAATGATAAAGTAGCGATCGTTACTAAAGATAAATAAGCTAATCCGAATCCACATAAAAATCTCCAACCTAAATCATGTTCTTTCAAAACAATTAATCCATCGCTATTTAAAACCATTAAATCGCCTGTTCCGAAAAGCCATTTTCCAACTATTAAAGCTAGAAATGCCATCCATAATAAAATCACTAAAGTATAAGCACAGCCTGCAAGGTATTTAGAAAACAAAATGCTTGTGCGTGAAATGGGCTTTGTTAAAAGTAAACGAATAGTTCCCATCGCGCCTTCGCCTGAAACTAAATCTCCAGTTACCAATGCTATTAAAAGAGGAACGTGAATGATTAGCATTTGTAAAATAATGAACGCAATTAAATTTCCGTTTAAAATATTTCCTTCAAACGATAATGTTTGTTCAAATGAAGAAGTAATGAAAGAAATAAAACTCATTCCATCCGATTTCATCGCAAATAAAATAATAACAATAATTAGTGTAATAGCACCAACACCAATATAACTGCGAGGTTTTGCAGCAATTTTAATAAACTCGTTATAGGTGCTTTTCCAGAACATTAGGCGTTTATCAGTTTTAAAAAGTAATCTTCTAGTTTTCTTTTTGCTTCAATCGAGTAAACATTTACTCCGTTATCGGTAAATAATTTGTTTACTACAGGAATTTTTTCTTGAGAAATTTGTAAGAGTAAATTTGTTGTATCGATTTTATCAATCATCTCAGCCATGGAAGCTTTTTCTAGCAATTGTTTTGCCTTTTCAATGTTATCAACGGTAAACGCAACAATCAATTCTTGTGCATTTAACAAATCTTTTACAGAGCCTTGTACAATTGTTTTTCCTTTGCTGATGATCACCATTCTATTCGCAATTAATTCTATCTCCGAAAGAATGTGAGAAGAAAGTAAAACGGTTTTGTTACGTTCGTTTTTTAATTGCAGAATTAAATTTCGGATATCAATAATTCCTTGTGGATCCAAGCCAGTTGTTGGTTCATCTAAAATAATTAATTCGGGGTCGTGAATGAGTGTTTGTGCAATTCCTAATCGCTGTTTCATTCCGTGCGAAAATCCACTGAGCTTATCTTTCTCTCTGCCTTTTAATCCAACAAATTCAATGATTTCGTGCACTTTGCTTTTTGTCACGCTTACTCCTGATAATCGTGCAAAAATTTCAATGTTTTTTTCTGCTGAAAGGTATTTGTAAAAATCGGGTTTTTCAACGATGCAACCAATGCGCTGCAAAATATAATTTCTGTCTTTGGATAAATCTTTTCCGAAAAGTTTTAATTCACCACCTGTAGGTTTGATGAGTGAAAGCATTGTTCGTATGGTAGTACTTTTCCCAGCGCCATTCGGACCTAAAAAACCAAATACATCTCCACGATAAACATCAAAACTAACATCGATAACAGCCTGGAATTTTCCAAAATGTTTTTCAAGATGTTTAATTTCGACTATTTTTTCGTTGGTATCCGACATAATTGGGAGAGGAAATAACAGTACAAAGTTAGTGTTAAATAACTATTCCAAATTATTTCCCAATGCTTTTTTATAAGTATTTAAGACTCTTTCTCGAGCAAATTTATGGTCGACAATTGGTTTAGGGTAAGTCAGTTCTTCAAACTCGGGAACCCACTTGCGAATATATTCACATTTAGGGTCAAAACGTATCGTTTGAGCTTCAGGACTAAACACTCTAAAGTAAGGAGCAGCATCACAACCCGAACTGGCAGCCCATTGCCAACCGCCATTGTTGGCCGACAAGTCAAAA
Source organism: Bacteroidota bacterium (assembly GCA_043783695.1). GTDB lineage: Bacteria > Bacteroidota > Bacteroidia > 2-12-FULL-35-15 > 2-12-FULL-35-15 > 2-12-FULL-35-15. Next base: position 21,994 of record JAYVZC010000111.1, on the reverse strand, counting down.
TCCAGGAGCTTTTCTGCAAAATAAGTTTCTCCCCAGCGCCAATCTATTAGCAAATGTTTCACTAAAAAACTGGCTACTATCATACGAACACGATTATGCATAAATCCAGTTGAATTGAGTTCTCTCATTCCTGCATCTACAATTGGATAACCTGTTTCGCCTTTGCACCACGCTTCAAATTCTTGTTCATTGTTTCTCCAGGGAATTTTATCGTACTGTTTTTTAAATGAATATTTTTCTACATGCGGAAAATGAAATAAAATCGCCTTGTAAAATTCCCTCCAAATCAATTCGTTCAACCATTGATCGTTTAATAAAAGTGCGTTTGAAGTAAGATGTCGGATGCTGATTGTTCCAAAACGTAAATGAACGCTCAACTTACTAGTTCCTTTAATCGCAGGGAAATTTCGTGATTCGTGATAATTTGCAACAATTTTTTCATCTACTGATGGAGAATGAAATTTCAATCCCGTTGATTCAAATCCAATTTCTTTTAAAGAAGGAAAATGAAAAGGTTTTGTTTGTATGAAACTTGAAAAATGATTTTCTGTTGGAAAAGGGGTAGTATGAAATGGAGCGAGTTTGCTTTTCCATTTTCTCATATAGGGCGTAAACACTGTATATGGCAGACCATCATCTTTTGTGATTTCTGTTTTCTCAAAAATTACTTGGTCTTTAAAATAATAAAATGGAATGTTTTTTTTGTTTGCGAATCGTTTTATGAGTTTATCACGTTCGATTGCGGAAGGCTCGTAATCAGCATTGGTGTAGATGTTTTTTACTGAATATTTTTGAATCAATTCATTGAAAACGTCTTCTATTTTTCCATGCATCACACACAAGGAACTTCCAATTTCCAAAAGTTGTTTTTGAAGTTCACTTAAAGCAAGTTGGATAAACTCTACTCTTTTGTCCTTTTTATTTTCAAGTCGACTTAATATATAGACATCAAAAATAAAAATCGGAAGTACGCAGGAATTGTTCTTCAATGCATGAAATAATCCAGCATTGTCGGATAAACGCAAATCTCTTCTGAACCAAAAAATACTTATTTCTTGTTTTTCAGACATACTTGTTTAAAAAATGGGTTCATTGTTTAAACAAACTAGTTTTGATAAGCATACTCTTTTAGCGCTTCCATTAGTCGTTTACGAGCTAAAAAGATGCGACTTTTAACTGTTCCGATAGGCAAGTCTAATTCGTCCGCAATTTCTTTGTATTTAAAACCATCGTGGTAACGAGTAAACGGAGTTTTGTACTCCTCTTCCAAAGAATCTACAGCCTTTTGAATGTGCTTTAAATTGATCTGAGAATAGGCATCCGGACTGTTACTTCCACTCAATGGTTTTACCAAAGACAAATCATCGGTTTGAGTAATGATTTGGCGTGTTTTGATAGATCTTCTATACGTATTGATAAAGGTGTTTTTAAGGATAGTATATAACCAGGCTTTTAAGTTAGTAGAATCGGCAAATTTATCGCGATATTTCAAAGCTTTCAAAAAGGTTTCTTGAACCAAATCCTGAGCTTCTTCTGTATTTGAAGTTAAACTATATGCGAAATTTTTTAACGGTGTTCGTTGATTCACCAACTGTTGATTGAATTCGATGGCTGTCATATGATTAGTTTTTAATTGTTCTGTTATTTTGTTTAACAAAAATACAAAAAGATTAAACAAACGCACTAAAAATTACACTTATTTAACAAAAGAGGAGTCAAAGTATTGTACCACAGGTTTTTAATCTGTGTAATAACATATGATTTGAAAATCGACTACAAAAAGAAGATAAGATGCTGATTAACACTAGCTTGAAAAAAGAAGCTTAAGCAACTAAAGAATTTAGGCTTTTGTGACACTTAAAAAGTTCCACATTAGAAGGGAGTTTTATTTTTTGATCTAATACCTGACAACCAGAAAGCAACAGTTTTACTTTTGGAAATATTTTACTGAGACTTTTTACGTAATCTTCAGGGTGCTGCGTACCATGTGTTAATACAGAAACAATATAATCCGCTTTTCGAATTTCGTGAACCCTTTGCAAATCTACAACAGGAACCGATTGCCCCAAATAGATAACGGTATGTCCGTTTGCTTTTAGAATATAATTATAATATAAAAGACTCAATTCGTGTAATTCCCCCTCTGGCAAATAAAGAATAAATTTTTTCTGTTTTTTATTTTCAGGTGCAATCACACCATCAATAGCAGAAATTAATTTTTGTCGGATTAAATTGGAAATAAAATGTTCCTGAGCAGGATTGATGCTACCTGTTTGCCACATTACGCCTATCTTTTGAAGGAATGGATAAATCACTTCATCTATTGTATTTGAAAACCCTTTTCTTAAAATTTGATTAGAAATTATTTTTTCGAAGCGTTGCTCGTCCATTTCTACCATAGAGATAATCAAGTTACTTACTTGTTCACATTCGTTGATTTGGCAGTTGACTATTTTAGAAACTTCTGCTGCTATTTCTTCTTTGTTGAGTTCGGCTATTTTGGAAATTTTATATCCGTGGTTGTTTAAAAGACTAACATTTAAAATGTTTTTAAGCTCATCGTTACAATACCAACGAATGTTTGTATCGGTACGTTGCGGTTTTAAAATACCATAACGCTGCTCCCAAATACGCAGTGTATGGGCCTTTATGCCCGAAAGTTTTTCTAAGTCTTTTATCGAAAATTTACAAACCATTGTACTATTCTGTCCGTTGTTAAACCCTCAACAAACAAATTCTGCTATTGTTTAAACTATTTCACAAACGAATAAGTCGGCAAAATGTTTTTTTAATTTTAATTTCAATTCTTCTTCATCCACTTTATGCCCCAACTCTTTATCCAATGAAGTTACAGCTTTGTCAGAAATTCCACAAGGAATAATATTTTCAAAATAATTTAAATCGGTATTCACATTTAAAGCAAAGCCGTGCATGGTAACCCAGCGACTTGCCCTAACGCCCATTGCACATATTTTACGGGCCTTCGAAGGGTTTTCGGCATCTAACCAAACACCTGTTTCGCCTTCGCTTCTTCCGGCAATAATAGTGTATTCTGCTAAAGTACGAATGACCATTTCTTCTAAAAAACGTAAGTATTTATGAATGTCGGTAAAAAAATTATCCAAATCTAAAATGGGATACCCTACAATTTGTCCGGGACCATGATAAGTAATATCGCCACCTCGATTGATTTTATAATAGGTAGCATTTTTTTCTTTGAGTTGATTTTCGCTAATAAGCAAATGCTCTTTGTCGCCTGTGTTTCCTAATGTGTAAACGTGTGGGTGTTCGCAAAATAAAAGATAGTTGTTGGTTTGTTTTTGTTGGTTGTCAGGAAACGTGCGGTTATCGACTTTAGTTTTAACAATGCCAACAAACAAATTTTCCTGGTAATCCCAAGCTTGCTTGTAATCTATTAAACCAAGATCTATGAATTTAACTTGCTGCATCCTACGAATTACGAATTAAAACGAATTACGAACCTGCCTGCTGCAGGCAGGTCTGTGTTTGTTAAATGAAATCAAGAACTGAGGAGAATCCATTCCCCTTTCGAGAGGGGCCAGGGGTGTGTTTCTCATCGCTAAGAAATCTCCAACTACAATTCCGAAAGTTTCGATTTCAAATGATTGATCACATTTACTTCCATTAAATCAACCCCGCGCATTTCGCCAAGGGCAACAGAAATCCAGTCGCCTAAATGAATAAAATAAATTGCTCTTTCAATAATTGAATTTCCTTTTGAATAAATTTCGGTAATGTTTGCTGCGTGTTTTTTTATGACTTCTTTATTAATATCAACACGTGCCAAGTTGCGAGAATATTCATCTTTATCGAGAAAAAACAAAACACTTAGATTGTCATTTTTTTCTGTCCAGCCAACTAATTCATTGTGATTCATTTCAGGAACGATATGGTGCCAACAAAGAATTTTAGCGTTTTCGTTTAATTGTTGACGAAAACGAATGGCTATGCCTTCATTATAGGTTGTTGCATAAATAACAGGAATTTTACCTTTTATTTTTTCGGCAATGTTTTTGGCTTCAGCAATAATATTACTTTCTTCGGTATCAATTAATTTAACAGCTGTTTCCAGTTCTGCCTTATAATTATTGCTGATGATTTTATGAAAACCAAGCACAAAAAACAATTGAGTTAATGAATATCCTAAACAAGAACGAGGAGGCATTCCGCCAGGAACAACAATGCAATCGAACGCTTTTGTTTTGGATGTTTCCAACACTTTTCCAGCGGAGGAAATTCCAACAATTTTTGCGTTTTTTGAAATTGCCAACTCCATACAATTCAAGGTTTCTTCCGTGTTTCCTGAATAAGATGAAATAATTACTAAGGTATTTTCATTCACATAAGCAGGAATAAAATAACCCTTAGTCACGTTGATGGGTACATTGGCATTGCCCGCAACCAGCTCCGCAACAATGCTTCCGCCAATGCCTGAGCCACCCAAACCGCATATTAATACATTGGAAATTTTGTTTTGAGAAGCAGTAAGTTTAGCATTACTACCAATAGCAATGGCTTCTGTTAATTGTTTTGAAAAGTTTGCGACTAATGTTTGCATATCTTAAATATCTTCAAGGGCTGTAAAAATACAATTTTTAGTTAAATAAATACTCAAAAAAACACAAATTAACACAGCAATTAAAGTTCTATTGCGTGTATATTTGCACATTATAATTATTTAACAAAATCATAAAATGAGTACTGAATTAAGCGAACAGGAATTATTAAGAAGAGGGAAATTAGAGGAGATTACCAAAATGGGAATTGATGCGTACCCTGCTGCATTGGTGGAAATCAACGCGACAGCAAAAGGCATTTTAGAAAATTTTACTCCAGAAAAAGCAGAGAAATTTAAAAATATTTCAATTGCCGGTCGTGTGATGAGCAATCGTGATATGGGAAAGGCGTGTTTTGTGAGTTTACAAGATGCTACTGGTCGCATACAGGTTTATATTCGTAGGGATGATATTGGAGCGGAAGAAGATAGAAGCACATTCGATTTATTATTTAAAAAACACACTGATTTAGGGGATATTGTTGGTATCACAGGTTACGTTTTTGTAACTAAGGTCGGGGAAATTTCTATCCATGCAACATCGTTTAAAATGTTGAGCAAATCCTTGCGTCCATTGCCTTCCGTTAAACGTGATGATGAAGGAAATGTATTTGACGAAGTAACAGATCCTGAATTTCGTTACCGTCAACGTTATGTCGATTTAATTGTAAACCCTTCTGTAAAAGAAACATTTATCAAACGCACAAAAATGGTAAATACCATTCGTGATTTTTATAATGAGAAAGGATATTTGGAAGTAGATACGCCCGTTTTACAAGCTATTCCCGGTGGAGCAGCGGCTCGTCCATTTACAACACATCACAACACTTTAAACATGCCAATGTATTTGCGTATTGCAAATGAGCTGTATTTAAAACGATTAATTGTGGGAGGATTTGATGGCGTGTATGAGTTCTCTAGAAACTTCCGTAATGAAGGAATGGACAGGACACACAATCCTGAATTTACTGTGATGGAATTATATGTGGCATATAAAGATTATAATTGGATGATGGATGTGACAGAAGAATTGCTTGAGAAAGTTGCGCTTGATGTAAACGGAACAACTGCTGTTCCTGTTGGAGATAAAATGATTGATTTCAAACGCCCGTTCAAACGTATTACCATGTTTGATTCCATAAAAGAGTTTACAGGAATTGATATCAGCAATATGAATGAAGCACAGTTGCGTGATACCTGTAATCATTTACACATTGCTGTTGCCGATAATATTGGAAAAGGAAAATTAATCGATGAAATTTTCGGAGCTAAATGCGAAGGAAATTATATTCAACCAACTTTTATTACAGATTATCCCGTTGAGATGAGTCCGCTTACAAAAAAGCATCGTAGCAAACCGGGACTGGTTGAACGTTTTGAATTAATGGTAAATGGAAAAGAATTAGCAAATGCTTATTCGGAATTGAACGATCCAATTGATCAACGTGAACGATTTGAAGAACAAATAAAATTAATGGAGCGTGGTGATGATGAAGCCATGTTTATCGATCATGATTTTTTGCGTGCATTAGAATATGGAATGCCACCAACATCTGGAATTGGTATTGGAATCGACCGTTTGGCAATGATTATGACGAATAATGTTTCTATTCAAGATGTGTTATTTTTTCCTCAAATGAGACCAGAGGAAGTAAAAAAAATTGTTGTAGTCTTGAGTGAAGAAGAACAAAAAGTGTTGGATGAGGTGAAAAAACAAAATCAAGCAACAGTTGTAAGTATAAGTGAAGCTACCGGAATTTCAAAAAACCAATTGAATAAAATACTGACTTCATTGACAGAAAAAAATGTGGTGAAGAGAGAAGGTCCGATTTTTGAATCCATCTAGTTGATTGAACGTATCACAATTTGTGATAAGATACCAAACAACCACAAACAAATTCACTGCATGTTGCTTCAACAACAAAAAGCAAAAGAGAATCATTTTATCTACATCACCTTATTGCTGATAATTGCAATTGTGGGGTACTGGCAAATTTCATTTTTGAAATATTCGGTAACACATGATATGATTAATTGCTGGATTCCTTGGCGTCATTATATTTCCGAGTCATTACAAAATCACGTGTTCCCATTTTGGAATCCTTACCAACAATTGGGTTATCCCATTCATGCTGATTTGCAGGGACCTTCTTGGTATTTGGAATCTTTGATATTGGGAAGCACAATCGGGCAATCGAATTATGTAGTTCAATTGCTTTTTGTTTTCTATGCTTTTATGGCAGGAGTGGGTATGTATTTTTTATCTCTGTGTTTTCATGAAAATAAAAATGCTGCATTTATAACAGGGGTGTGTTATATGTTGAGCGGATTTTTTGTAGCACATGTTCAACATTTTTATGCTGTGATTGGTGCGGCCTGGTTGCCATTCATTATTTTGAATTATTATAAGATGTTTACGGAGCGTTCTTATAAACGTGCAATTTATGCCGCGTTGTTTTTATTCTTTAACCTCACAGGAGGAAATCACACTTTCACTTTTATACTTGTATATTTATTTTTAGCAATAGGAGGATATTTTTTAATTGTCGCGATAAAAGAAAAAAAGAAAGAGATTGTTTTTCAATTGTTAAAACTAAATGCACTTTTTGTTTTTTTAACCGCGGGGCTTTCCACCGTTGTGCTTGTCGTGTTCTTTCAAGTAAAGCCCTACATCGATCGTTTGAGTGGAATGGATTATAAAAGTGCATCTGTAAATCCATTGTCGCCTCAATCATTACTTTCTTTAGTTGTTCCCCTTTCTACTGTCAACAGCATTGATTTTTATAATACCGATCCATCCATGTGTAATGCTTACATCGGAATAATAATTTTACCATTTATTCTTTTAGCACTTATTAGAAGTAAAGCGGGAATTGAAAAAGTGTTGTTGGGTTTTGCTTTTGTTTGTTTGTTAGCATCCTTTGGTTCATACACACCTGTACATAAATTTCTTTTTAGTTTTTTCCCTTTCATGAATCTTTTTCGTTTTCCAAGTTATTTTAGTCTGTTTACTTTATTAATATTGCTTTTGCTTGGAGGAAAGCAATTGGCATTTACACTTTCTTCTTTTGTAATAAGTAAAGATAAGTTAGTAAAAATTATTGGAGTACTGATTGCTTTGATGGGAATATTAATTGTTATTGCATTTATAAAAAACAATAGTGCTGCGCTTTTCTTTTTTAATCATCATGTAACTTTTTTTGATTTTATAAGAGAGGCAAACCTATATCAGAATATTATTTTGCAAGGAATCCTTCAGTTTTTTTTATTGATTGCCCTTTTAATCACAATTATTAAAGCCTCTGAAAAATATCGTTTAAAAATTATTACTGTTTTTGTAGTGTTAGATATGATTATGGCGGCACAAATGAATCTTGCATATCTTAGCTATTCTTCTGCTTCACCAAAAGATCTTCACGATTATGTAGCGACTTTGCCAAAAGGATTTCCAATGCCAACGATGAATAATATTTCTGAAAACACGGAAGAGATTGGACAAAAACACGGACTGTATCGCAACACGAGTGTTTTTCATAAACGCATTTCGGCAGATGTGTTTAATTCCTTTTGCTTTAAAAATCAAGCGATGATGTTGGATTCATTGCGACCATTATATGATTCTATGTTGAAGAATCCATTGGTGTATTTTTCTTCTTCTGTTTTTCCCGAAAAAGAGTTGAAGAATAAAAAAATCAATATTACTCCGGAGACAATTGTTTTGAGTGATGAAGATTACACTAAAGTAGAATCAAAAATCAAACCTTCTGTTTTTGAAATGCCAGACTTGTTTATCGTTTCTTATCAACCAGATAAAATAGTTGTTGGAGGAAGTTCTCAGGGGCCACAAATGTTGACGTTGCTACAAAATAAATATGTTGGTTGGAAAGCATACATTGATGGAAAAGAGACGGAAATTTTTCTTTCTAACTATTTAACCATGTCAGTTGTTTGTCCGAAAGGAAATCATAAAGTTGAGTTTGTATATAAAAACAAACCTGTTATTCTAGGTGGAATTATTTCTTATTCTTTTTTCTTCCTTATTTTAATTGTACTGAGTGTAATTTGGATAAAGGAAAACAAAAGGTATTTGCTAGTGGGATTAATATGGTTGGTTTTGTTAGGAAGCTTGGGGCATTATTTTTTGTAATAATTCCCATAAAAAACATAAATTAGGACATTATTTAAAATTGAAAAATGAGTGAAACACATAAAATAGCGGTAATAGGAGGCGGAAGTTGGGCAACTGCCATCGTAAAAATGCTTTGCAACAATGCAAAAGAGGTGCATTGGTGGGTGCGTAATCAAACCGTTGTAGATCACATCAATAAATACAAACACAATCCAAATTATTTAACTTCGGTAGAATTTGAAACTTCTAAATTAGCATTGAGCGCTGATTTAAAGACTGTTATTTCAAAAGCAGATATTTTAATTATGGCTGTTCCCTCTGCCTTTTTAAAAGAGGCATTAAAAGAATTAACAGAGGCAGATTTTAAGAACAAAAAAGTATTTTCTGCAATCAAGGGCATTGTGCCTGAGCATAATTTAATAGTGGGCGAATTTTTTAATACACAATATAATATTTCATTAGGCAATATTGGAGTGATAACAGGCCCTTGCCATGCAGAAGAAGTGGCAATGGAAAAACTATCTTATTTGACTATTGCATCTCAAAACACAGACTGTGCAGCTTATGTAGCATCTCAATTAAATTGTCGCTATATCAAAACAACCGTTTCCGATGATATTTTCGGAACAGAATATTCTGCAGTTTTAAAAAATGTGTTTGCCATTGCCAGTGGAATTTGTCACGGCTTAGGCTATGGAGATAATTTTCAAGCAGTATTAATTTCAAATGCCATTCAAGAAATAAAAGCATTTGTGGATGTTGTTCATCCGATTGATAGAGATATAAAAAGTTCGGCTTACTTAGGCGATTTGTTGGTTACGGCTTATTCTCAATTCAGTCGCAATCGCATGTTCGGAAACATGATTGGTAAAGGATATTCTGTAAGATATGCACAATTAGAAATGAATATGGTGGCGGAAGGATATTACGGAGTGAAATGTATTTATGAGATAAATAAAAAGTATAAAGTAGAAATGCCTATCACCGCTGCGGTATACAATATTGTTTACGAAAAAATATCTCCCGCAATTGAAATGAAATTGCTTACCGATAAATTATCTTAATTTTTTGAAGAATGAGCCTCTCCAATAAAAAATCAATACCGCTGCTTGTATTGTGTTTGTTGGTAACGAGTGGCTTATTATACCATACAACAATAAGTTTGTTTCCTTCTTTTATCCACGCCTGGACACAAAGCGAACGGTATGCTATTTCCCTTCAATTTTTAAATAATGGATTTGATTTTTTTCATCCGGCTACTTTTAATCTACAAACGGTTGATGGAATTACTCGCATGGACTTGCCTTTGAACGAGTTTGTTGTTGCCGTTCTAATGAAAATTTTTGGAAGCACACCACCATTCATTTTTAGAATGTACACACTTTGTGTTAGTATTATCGGACTAACATTTTTATTTCTTCTGGCAAAAAAGGTAACTAATTCTGATTTGAAGTCATATATGGTTGTTGCTTTTGTATTTTTATCTCCTTTGTATGCTTATTATCAGGCAGGCTTTATTCCCTGTGTACCGGCTATTTCATTCATTTTTATTGGTTATTATTATTTTTACAATTATAAGATTGACGGTAAAAAGAAACAATTTTATTTGAGTATTCTTTTCTTTTTTCTTGCTGCAATGATTCGACTTCCTTTTTTCATTTTCCTTTTTGCAGCTTTCCTCCAACAATCCTTTTTATTTTTAAAGCTGAAAAAAAAAATTCACGGTGAGCTTCTCGGATTTATAATTGCTTTTGGGTTGTTTGTTGGCTACTATCTTTACAATGTGCATATTGGAATGATTTATGGAAATATGTTTTTGGATAGATTTCTTCCGGCTAAAAGTTTTCTCGAATTCAAAGAAATTCTTCGTCAAATATATTACCATTGGGCTTTTCAATACTTTACCTTTTGGCATTATTTTCTATTTTTTGTTGCATTTGTTTGCACCATTATTTCTTTAAAAAAAACAAGAAAACTGGAACATAAAGCAATGTGGTTTAATTTATTTTTTGTTGGAGGCGGTTCGGTTTTATATTTCATCTTGATGATTTGCCAATATTATGATCACGATTATTATTTTTTGGATTCCCTTTTTATTCCACTCGTTTTGTTTTTTCTTCTTCTTGTTCATCAGATAAACATTGAAAAAGAAAGCAGTAAACTCATTTTGTTTTTCATTTTTTCTGTCTCTATATTATTTATGTATGGCGACTCAAAAAAGAATCAATTGCAACGCTATGCTTCAAATCCTTTAGATAGAGTGGAAATAACTCAAAGAAATTTTGAAGGCTCAGAAAAGTTTCTTGATTCAATTGGCATTCCTAAAGAAGCGAAAATGCTGGTGATTGATTCCTATTCAACAAATATTCCTTTGTATATGATGAACCGAAAAGGATATACGGTTTATCAAACAAGTAGAGACAATGCTGCATTGGCTTTGTTTTGGGCAAAATGGAATTATGTGGTTATTCAAGATCAATTTTTGTTTTCGGATGTGTTAAAATATTATCCAATAGTATCTTCGTTGCTTGAGCCATTTGCCGGAAATGGAAAAATTACTATTTATAAACGAAGCAATAAATTAACCATAAAATCGACATCGAATTTTTTACAAATGAATAAAAAAATAAAAATATATGAAACACGAATTGATTTTGATAAAAAAAATGAGGATGGTCATTTTGGTGATCCAAACAATTCAATTCATTCTTCGGAGTATAACTCAAATGTTGCTGTGCTTGATTCCACAACCGAATACGGTGTATCATTCAAAATAGGAGCGAATGAATTAAAAGGGAAGTCAGGACAAACTATTGTTGTTTCAAGTGATATTATTTGGAAGACAAATTCGAATATTCAAATGGTTGCATCTATTAGTAATGAAGGAGAAACAAAATATTATCAAAGTTATAAGCTGGGCGATTATTATAAAACAAGCAACTTAATTCAAAGGACAGAATTTTATTTTATTCTTCCGAAATTTAAAAGTGCAAACGATATTCTTGCAATTTATTTTTGGAATCCATCAAAAGGAATTGCTTTGTATGATAATTTTGAAATTGTTATTTATAAAAATTAATAATCGTCTTCGCTTTTGCTTTACCAATTATTTCTATCAACTCTTTTTCTGTTGCCTCTTTTACTTTTTTTACAGATTTGAAATGCGACAATAGTTTTTGTGCAGTGGTATCGCTTATTCCATTTATTTCTGTCAACTCTGTTTTAAGTGTTCCTTTGTCTCGTTTGCTTCTGTGGTGGGTTATTCCAAATCGGTGGGCTTCATCTCTAATTTGCTGAATTATTTTTAGTGACTCACTTCTTTTATCTAAATACAAAGGAATAGAATCATTAGGAAAATAAATTTCCTCTAATTTTTTTGCAATACCAATAATTGCCACCTTACCTCTTAAACCGAGTTTGTCTAAACTTTCTAAAGCAGCACTCAATTGTCCTTTTCCCCCATCAATAACAATTAATTGCGGTATCGATTGATTTTCCTTTAAAACGCGCTCGTATCGCCTAAAAACAACTTCTTCCATAGATGCAAAATCATCCGGACCCTCAACTGTTTTGATATTAAAATGGCGATAATCTTTTTTACTTGGTTTGCAGTCTTTAAAAACGGTCATTGCAGCAACCGGATAAGTCCCCTGGAAATTAGAGTTGTCGAAACACTCTATATGTCTTGGTTCTTCAGTAAGGCGCAAATCTTTTTTCATTTGCTCTAAAATGCGTTTGGTGTGTCTTTCTGGATCTATTAAACTTTCTTGTTTAATTTTTTCTCTTTTGTAATAGTTGACATTTCGTTCCGAAAGTTCGAGCAAATGTTTTTTATCTCCGCGTTGTGGAATAATAAAATCAATTCCTGGAAACTCGGTTTCAATTTCAAAAGGAACAATTACTTCTTTTGCATCGCTGCAAAAGCGTTCTCTTAATTCTACAATTGAAAGGGCCAATAATTCTTGGTTGCTCTCATCTAGTTTCTTTTTTAATTCAATCGTGTGACCTTGAATGATAGAACCGTTTACCACTTTTAAAAAATTGACATAGGCCGTTTTTTCATCTGAAGAAATTGAAAACACATCCACGTTTGTGATTGTTGGACTAACAACTGTTGATTTAGTTTGAAATTTTTCCAGTGCATCAATTTTTTCTTTAATGATGTGTGCTTTTTCAAACTCTAATTTCTCTATATGTTCTTGTAAAAGTGTTTTCAGGTGTTTGGACACTGTGCTGATATTTCCTTTCACAATCTCTTTGATGCTAGAAATTGTTTGATTATATTCTTCTTCGTTTTCGTTGGCAACACAAGGTGCTTTGCAATTTCCAATATGATATTCCAAACACACTTTAAACTTTTTTGCACGGATGTTTTGGTCGGTTAGATTTAAATTACAGTTGCGCAACTTAAAAAGTTGTTTTACTAAATCCAAAACGGTGTGCATTACTTTAACAGAGGCATAGGGTCCAAAATAAACAGATCCATCTTTTATAATATTGCGAGTTGTAAAAACTCTTGGGAAGCGTTCATTTTTAATGCAAATCCAAGGATACGTTTTGTCGTCCTTCAATAAAACATTGTAGCGAGGCTGATATTTTTTAATGAGATTGTTCTCAAGAAGAAGAGCGTCTAGTTCGGTCTGGACAATAATAAATTTTATATCGACAATTTTTTTAACTAGAATTTGTGTTTTCCCATTTTCAGATTGGTCTTTATTAAAATAGGAAGAAACTCTTTTTTTTAAATTTTTTGCTTTGCCGACATAAATGATTTTTCCTTCTGCATCATAATATTGATATACTCCGGGATTATCCGGAAGCGATTTGACTATAATATTGATGTGTTCGGATTTTTCCAAGACCTACACAAATATAAAAACAAATTTTTTTCGCATTTTGCAGAAGATTTAATAAGACGATAAAAAAATATTTATAAAAAAATTGTACTGATTTATTTTTCTGTGAAAATTGGGATGAAATAATTCCCAAAATAATTTCAGTTACAAAAGCCGGGGAAGTATTTCATCTCTGTAGAGGAATGTTTAATTAAATTTAATTAAATTATTTGTTATTAAAAGCACTCATTGTCCCTTGTAAGCCTATTGTAGCAAAGCCTTGTATCATTTCAATCGCTAATTTAATTCTAGGTTCTAATTTTTTTTTTTCTTCATCCGTCCATCTTCCTAGAACATAATCAACTTGGTTTCCTTTTGAAAATTCGTTGCCGACACCAAAACGTAAACGAGCATATTCTGAAGTGGTCAATGTTTCTTGAATGCTTTTTAATCCATTGTGTCCACCATCACTTCCTTTTCCTTTCATGCGAACAGAACCGAAAGGCAAAGCCAAATCATCTGTTAAAACTAAAACTTGTTCTTTGTGAAGACCTTCTTTCTGCATCCAATAATTCACAGCCTTTCCGCTTAAATTCATGTAGGTAGATGGCTTTATAAAAATGAATGTTTTTCCTTTAAATTTAAAAGTTGCAATGGAAGCGAGTTTGTCTACAGTAAATTTAAAATTGTTTTCTTTTGCAAAAGCATCTAAAATTGTAAATCCAATATTATGACGAGTGTTTTCATACTCATCTCCAATATTTCCCAATCCTACAATTAAAAATTTACTCATCTTTCAAAAATACGAAATCCATCGAACAGGTAAAAATTAAAAATCCCGCAATCTCGATAGTATCGGGAGCGGGATTTTAATGTTTAAAAAAAATTATTTTTTAGCAGCGGGTTTAGCAGCGGCAGCAGCAGCAACCGGAGCAGCAGCAGCAACCGGAGCAGCGGCCTTAGGCTCTTCGACAGCAACGCGTGTTACCTGAACGTTAACCACAGTTATGTTTGCAGCATTTAAAAATGTTAATCCGTCAATTTTAATATCGCTAACACGAACACCTTGTCCAATTTCCATGTTGTCAATTGCGATATCAATAGAATCAGGCATTTTTTCTACTAATCCTTTTACTCTTAATGTTTTTAATTTTTTGTTCAATTTACCACCATTTCTAACTCCAGGAGATGTTCCTGTTGTTCTAACCGGGATATTCATTGTTACAGGTTTTCCTGCAATAACTTCTAAAAAGTCAACATGTAAAAGATTGTCTTTTACAGAATGGAATTGTGCTTCTTGCATAATAGCCTTGAACTTTTTGCCTTCAACGTCTAAGTCCACAGTGTTTACATGTGGTGTATAGATTAAGTCTTTAAAGTCTACTTCCAACACAGAAAAGTGAACCTGTTCTTTGCCACCATAAAGTACACAAGGTACTCGCTTTGCATTTCTCAAAGCAGTTGCATCTGTTTTCCCTACGTTCGCACGTGGCGAACCGCTAATAGATACTGATTTCATTTTGTTTTTATTTTAATTATTGTTGATTGTTGCGCCAGCCAATCAACGTTTATATATACTTGGCGCAATGTCTTCAATATTTATGATACAATAAAGTTGGAGCTGATGGATTCGAAGCTGTGAACACTGTGTAGCACTTTTGCGAATAGATCGGCAACCGATAATACTTTAATTTTATTGCATTGTTGTGTCAAGGGGATTGTATCTGTTACAACCAGTTCTGTCAGCTTTGATTTTTCAATAGTTTCATATGCTTTACCCGATAAAACAGGGTGTGTACAAACTGCTCTTACGCTTTTTGCTCCTCTGTCCAGCATCATATCTGCAGCTTTAGCAAGAGTTCCGCCTGTGTCAATTAAGTCATCAACCAAAACAATATCTTTGCCTTCTACGTCTCCAATTACAGTCATGCTCTCAATCACATTGGCTTTCGCACGTTGTTTGTAACAGATAACGATATCTGATTTCAAAAACTTCGCATAAGCATTTGCTCTTTTTGAACCTCCCATATCAGGTGCTGCCATTGTTAAATTTGGCAATTTTAGGTTTTGAATATAGGGTAAAAAGATAGAAGATGCATATAAATGGTCAACAGGAACATCAAAAAAACCCTGAATCTGATCAGCATGTAAGTCCATAGTGACAATACGTGTAGCTCCTGCTGCAGTAAGTAAATTTGCAACCATTTTTGCTCCGATAGCAACACGGGGCTGGTCTTTACGATCTTGACGAGCATAACCATAATATGGTAATACGGCAATGATTTGATGTGCTGATGCTCGTTTGGCTGCATCTATCATCAATAAAAGCTCAAAAATATTGTCAGTAGGAGGAATGGTAGATTGAATAATAAATACGTCACTTCCGCGAACGGTTTCTTCATAGGAAGTTTGGATTTCCCCATCGCTAAAGCGAAGCAGAGAAACCTTTCCCAACTCTTGTCCATAACTTTTGCCAATTTTTTCAGCTAAAGTGTGAGTTGTAGAACCCGAAAATAATTTTACTTTATAGTTCATTGCCTTTTTTATGAGGGTTGCAAATGTAGTAAAAAATGGCGTTTTGACAAAGAAAATTAACGGTTTTAGCCATATTTTTTTGCTAATCCAAAACAAATGAATAGTTTTGCGTCCCGCTTTCCCAGATAATTGATGCCCGGGTGGCGGAATTGGTAGACGCGCTGGTCTCAAACACCTGTGGGAAACCGTACCGGTTCGACTCCGGTCCCGGGTACGAAACCCCTGATAAAGTATTTTTATCAGGGGTTCTTTGTTCGGTAGTAGTATAAAAATTAACCTTCTTATAAATTTTGTTCTACTCTGAATAATTTTTTTATAAATATTAATCCAATGTACAAGTTCTCGTTTCAACTTTAGAAGGATCTGCGGGGTCATAGCTAGAGCCGGATGTGCAGGTAGCAAGAGCAGATTTTTTGCTTACGTTATTATAAGTTGTAACTTGAGTTTCCGAGCTTGATGCCCAAGGTTTAGAATATGTACAAGTACATGTTCTGTCTTTTTTACAAGAAGCAAAGCTACATGCCAAAGCGACTATTGCTATAAATGCTGTTTTTTTCATGATGAATGTTTTTAAGAATTGTTTAAATATTATTTCTACAAAGATGCAGGTCTTCAATCATATCATTGTTACGGAATTTTAGGAACGTGTTACACAATTCGCACTTATTTTGGTTTTGACACAACAACCAAGTCGAACGGATAATTTCTTGTTTCCCTTTTACATATTTGGTCTGGAAGGGGCTACTAAGCCGAATCATTTTACGATGATTCGGCTTTTTGTTTTCAAACTCCAGTAAAATCAATAGTTTCAGAATAAAAAAGCAATTCGATATTTTTGATGCCAAAATACTTGAATTTCAATTCCCCTTGAAAATGAATTAATTGCGAGTTCGAGTACGGTTCACCCAAAACAGAAACGTAAACTGTAAAAATATGAGCACACAAAAGAGATTAACCATTGAAGAACCAAGAGCTTTTCCCGGATTTGAAAATTACACTGATGAAATGGCTGAGGAGACCATTGCGAGCCTTGAAAAATTATCAATTCTATTTTATGACCTACATCAAAAATCGATTCATGAAAAGGAAAGGCTGAAAAAACTTTTAACAGAAGAAGAAGTCTAAGTATGTTGATTCACTATTTTATTTTGATATATAATAACTTCAAAAGGTGAGTTCCTTTTTTAATAGGGAAGTGATTTCTTTCAGAAGCCCTTCTCTATCTCTTTTTGCACGGTTTACAAACTTTATATCCGAAGCCGTGTCTTTATCATACTTAGTTGACCATATTATCACTTCAACGAGTAATGGTAATAAATCAATTCCTTTTTGTGTAAGTTTATAAACTTGTTTTGATTTATGTTTTTTATCGACTGTTTTGCTTACAATTCCTGACTCCTCAAGAGTTAGCAATCTATCGGCAAGAATATTAGTTGCAATTTTTTCTTTGGCTTGAAGGAATTCACCATAGTAGTGCTTCCCTTTAAACATCATATCCCGAACTATTAGGAATGTCCATTTATCCCCAAATATTTCCAAAGCGAAGTTTATAGGGCAATCTGACCTTCTTTTTTGTTTTGCCATATCACAAAAGTAATATTTTTTTAACTACTTTCAAATTGCAAGTAATGTTTTATATATTTGTACTTGCAAATAACAAGTAATTAATCATTAAAAAACAAAAAGACATGAAAAATGCAATCAATTGGTTTGAAATTCCAGTGAAAAATTTCGACAAAGCGCAGAAATTTTACGAAACAATTCTCGGTACAAAAACACAAGTAATGGAGATGCCGGGGATGAAGTCGGCTTTCTTTCCTGCCGATTTACAAGGCGGGGGCATTGGCGGATGCATCATACAAGGTGAAGGATATGAACCATCTTCAAAAGGTACTGTGGTATACTTAAATGGCGGAGAAGATTTAAGTATTCCATTGTCAAGAGTAGAAAAGGCAGGTGGAAAAATTTTGATGCCTAAAACTGCGATAGGTGCAAACGGGTTCATGGCACATTTTACTGATACTGAAGGGAACAGAGTTGCATTTCACTCAATGAAATAATAATTTAAAACAACATGAAAATGACAACATTAAACAACGAAATAGAAATTAACGCCCCCATCGAAAAAGTATTCCAAGCTCTCGCTGATATGGAAGGTCTTGAAAAATTAGATCCTAATGTAAAAAAATCAACATCTCTTTCTGATATCAAAAGTGGTATGAGTGCAAAAAGAAAAGTAGATATGATTGATGGTAAAAACTGGTTTGAAGAAAAAGTAACAGCATTTAAATTTAACGAATCTCTTACTTATGAATTAACAGCCTGTTCCTTTCCAGTAAAAAGCCTAAAATATACTTATACCGTTGAAAAAAGTGGTAACAAAACTAAAGTTAAACAAGTTATGGCGTATCAAATAAAGTTTGGGCTCTTGGGAAAATTACTTGATAGTCTTATGATAAGAAAACAGTATAAAAAGGGAATACAAGGCTTTTTCATCGGACTTAAATCATACACAGAAAAAAACTAAATTTATTCATGGCTTTTGATGAAAAATTAGTTGATAGAATTCGGGAATCATTAGTCGACATTAATAAGGTCGAGGAGAAAAATATGTTTGGTGGAGTTTGCTTTATGATAAATGGCAAAATGTGTATTGGTGTTGTTAAGGATGAAATGATGTGCAGGATTAATCCTGAAATGGACGAGGTTGTTCTCGAAAAAGCAGGATGTAGAAGGATGGATTTTACCGGAAAACCCATGAAAGGATATGTTTTTATTAGCAACGAAGGAATGAAGACCAAGAAGGCTTTTGACTATTGGGTAAGCTTCTGTCTTGAGTTTAATTCAAAGGCAAAAGCAAGTAAAAAGAAGTCTAAAAAGGGCTGAAACACCCTTTGCAGTCCTTTTATTATCACTTCATCCCCGACCTTAAAGAACCGATTTCCAATTACGGGAATGCATCAAAGTACTTAGCCTTTGGAAGTCGTCTAAAAAGTTCGATATTTGCGACCCGTATGGTACAAAAAGCCTCCCAGAAATAGGAGGTTTTTTAATTTCTGACTAGGAGCAAAACTGTTTAGCCAACACGTGTTTTGTTTATTAGGCATAGTTATAAATGACAACGATGAAAATGAATTTTTTAATAACTACATTTTATTTTTATAATATATATATTCCTAAATAAGAATTATTATCTTTACAGAATAATCCTCAATATATTATAAAATAAAATGAACAATTTTTTTAGAGATAAATTAAAAGAAAAGGGACTTAAAGTAACACCGCAACGGGTGGCTATATATGAAGCTATTGTTAAGTTAAACAATCACCCAGCTGCTGAAAACGTGATTGATTATATCAAAAAAAATCATCCGAATATTTCAATTGGTACGGTTTATAAAGTTTTGGATTCATTGGTTGAAAAAAGTCTTCTGAAAAAAGTAAAAACAGAAAAAGATATAATGCGTTACGATGCTGTAATTACTAATCATCATCATTTGTATTGTGCAGAAACCGACCGAATTGAAGACTATGGAGACGATAAACTAAACACACTTATTAATAACTATTTTAAAAAGAATAAAATCAAAAATTTCAAAGTTCAAGACATTAAACTCCAAATAACAGGTCAATTCAATAGTAACTTTAAATAGAATAAATATGAGCAATACAAATGAAAGTAAATGTCCTTTTCCGCATGGACAAATGAACCAAACAGCAGGAACAGGAACGTCTAATAAAGATTGGTGGCCAAACCGATTAAACTTAGGAGTTCTTCGTCAGCATTCTACTTTATCAAACCCAATGGATAAAGAGTTTAATTATGCTGAAGAATTTAAAAAATTAGATTTGAAGGCAATCAAAAAAGACATTTATGAATTAATGACTACTTCACAAGATTGGTGGCCTGCCGATTACGGACATTATGGTCCTTTCTTTATACGCATGGCATGGCATAGCGCAGGTACGTATCGTATTTCTGATGGACGCGGTGGTGCAGGAACCGGCAATCAACGTTTTGCTCCAGTTAATAGCTGGCCCGACAACGGCAATTTGGACAAAGCGCGTTTTTTACTTTGGCCAATTAAACAAAAATATGGCAATAAAATTTCTTGGGCAGATTTAATGATTTTAGCAGGCAACTGTGCATTAGAATCTATGGGGTTCAAAACATTTGGATTTGCTGGAGGTCGAGAAGATATATGGGAATCAGAAAAAGAGATTAATTGGGGCAATGAAAGAGAATGGCTAGGAGACAAACGCTACAAGGGAGAGAGAGAGTTAGATAATCCATTAGCGGCTGTTCAAATGGGGTTGATATACGTAAATCCACAAGGCCCAAATGGCAATCCTGATCCTTTGGCTTCTGCAAAAGACGTTAGAGAAACCTTTGCTCGTATGGCTATGAATGATGAGGAAACAGTAGCTTTGGTAGCTGGCGGACATACTTTTGGTAAAGCACATGGAGCGGCAAGTGATAGCCATGTTGGCAAAGAACCTGAAGGCGAAAGTATTGAAAAAATGGGTATGGGATGGATTAATAGTTTTGGAACAGGTAAAGGTGGTGATACAATAACAAGCGGAATTGAAGGTGCTTGGAAACCAAATCCCACTACTTGGGATAATGGCTATTTTGAAACATTATTTAAATACGAATGGAAATTAAGTAAAAGTCCTGCAGGAGCTCATCAATGGACACCAACAGACGAGAGTGCAAAAACTACTGTTGTAGATGCACACGACTCTAAAAAGTTTTTTGCACCAATGATGACTACTGCTGACATGGCTTTAAGAATGGATCCTGTGTATGAAAAAATTTCAAGAAAATTCCTGAATGATTTTGATGCTTTTGCAGATGCTTTTGCAAGAGCTTGGTACAAATTAACTCATCGTGATATGGGTCCTGTCGCTCGTTACTTAGGTTCAGAAGTTCCTAAAGAAGTTTTGATTTGGCAAGACCCAATCACCGTAGCAAAAAGTGAATTAAACGAAAACGACATCACAACTTTAAAAAATAAAATTTTATCAAGTGGTATTTCCGTTGCTAAATTAGTTTCTACAGCATGGGCTTCTGCTTCTACATTCCGTGGTTCAGATAAACGTGGCGGAGCCAATGGTGCTCGTGTTCGGTTGGAACCACAAGTGAACTGGGAAGCTAACAATCCAACACAATTAAAAAAAGTATTGGTTACTTATGAAAATATACAGAAAGAATTTGGCAAAAATATTTCTATGGCAGATTTAATTGTATTGGGCGGATGTGCTGCTATTGAAAAAGCAGCAAAAGATGGAGGGCAAAATATTTCTGTTCCATTTGCACCAGGCAGAGGTGATGCAACATTAGAACAAACAGATGTAGCGTCATTCGCAGTATTAGAACCAATAGCTGACGGGTTCAGAAATTATAAAAACAACAAGTGTCATTCTGTTACCGAAGAAATGTTGGTGGACAAGGCTCAACTACTTACTTTAAATGCAAAAGAAATGACTGCTTTAGTTGGAGGAATGAGAGTTTTAAATGCAAATTTCGATGGCTCTGTACACGGTGTTTTAACAAATAATCCTGAAACACTTACCAATGATTTCTTTGTGAATTTACTAGACTTAAATACAACATGGAAAGCGACAAATGATAAGGGCGAAATCTTTATGGGGTCAAATAGGATTACTGGAGTGCCAAAATGGACTGCTACTAGAGCAGATCTTGTTTTTGGTTCAAATTCTGAATTACGTGCAATTGCGGAAGTGTTTGCCTGTAATGATTCTAAAGAAAAATTTGTAAAAGATTTTGTTTCAGCGTGGAATAAAGTAATGAATTTGGATAGGTTTTAATGTTTTTTTTCTTGGTTTAATCAATTAAAAGTATCCATCTTTTTTTACCCTGCTCTGAATTAAGAAATTTAGACCTCTTTTAGGAGA
>JAYVZC010000110.1:0-4983 GCA_043783695.1 Bacteroidota bacterium | reverse complement strand
AGGCTGATGGATAGTGCAACGGTTTTCTAAGCCGTAATTTGAAAATATTGACCCCATAGCTCAGCTGGATAGAGCAACGGTTTTCTAAACCGTAGGCCTTTGGTTCGAATCCAAATGGGGTCACATTACATCAGAAAATTATCGTCTGATTTCTTCCAAAAAAAGGCATTTCTTTCCTCAAATTATTTCGTGAAAACGTCAGATTTTTACGAAACACCAAAAATTATTGGGAAAAACGTAAGCCAATTACCCTCGATTGCAATGGCAAAAAAATTTTGGTGGAACGGATGATGCAGGGTATAACCTAACGGAGGCAACTTATTCTTATATAATTGTTGAAAATACAAAGAGTGTTACAAATGGAAATAATGATGTATTTTTGCTGAAAATTATAAAATAATGAGTATATCAATTGTCATCATCGGACTTGTACTTGGCGGTATAACAACGCTAGTTACGGTTATTTTTACAATCATTTCTTTAGCGACTGGCAAAAGTAAAAACGCTGTTGCTTGGGGTGCTGGATTTGTAATAGCATTATCAATTCTTATCTTTTCCATTTTTCAAGTGGTGAAAAAAATTGGAGAAAAAGCAAAATCAGGAATAGAGTGGTTGGAAGAGAATAAAAACAAAGGGCTTACTTATAATGGCGATAGCGATAACTTAGCATATCAAGAACAAGAGCGTCAATACTTTTTGGATACACTTGAAAAATATACTAATGAAGCTTTAAAAGATAAAGCGCCTGCTGATTACTATGCAAACAAACCTGCTAATCCGGCTGTTGATTCTAAAATTAATCTGCCTTTTGTTTTTCCATTTTCTATGCGTTATAATGTTGATACATATATGGGCGATATTATTAGCGATATAAATGATAGCGTTTATTTGAATAATATTTCTCAAATAGCATTTGACGAAAATTTTGCGATAGCAAAAGTGAATAATTCAAACGATAAAGAATTATTAAAAGCCGGAAGAGGAGAAATTGAATATGTATTGTTCGATTTAAGAACCCGCGAGTATATAGTTTTTACAAGCGAACAACAATTAATTGAAAAGTCTGGAAAGATTGGTTATTCAGGCTCTCAATACATGGAATTACTTTCAGATCTTTATCGTGGTTGGTTAGAACCTTTGAATTTTGATTTCTAAACTTTTTTCAAATACATTCCATTCAGCTGAAGCGGAAGTAAAAAAAACTTCCAAACCCGATTTTAAAATAATGCTCATCTGCATTACTGTGGCCATGTCACTTACACTGATTAAGTATTTAGGTGATCCTAAATTCTTTTTACAGTTTCTGCAAAATGCAGGATTTAATAATCTAGCATTAAAGTTTGAAGGTTTAACAAGCAACAATCCTAATTCCGGATTGTATAAATTGCTCTACTGGGCATTCAACGTTATCTTCTTTTACATTGTTCCGCCATTTATCCTAATTAAATTTGTATTCAAAGAAAAATTTTCCAACTACGGATTGAGCTTTTCTGGAGCTTTTAAAGACAATAAAATTTATATCATTATGCTATGTGTGATGATTCCCCTGGTATTATTTTTTTCGAGTACACAAAGTTTTCAAGTGCGTTATCCATTTTATGATCTGCATCCGGGTGAATCAATGTATCCTAATTTATTTATCTGGGAGATAGTTTACTTCATTCAATTTTTTGCCTTGGAATTTTTCTTCAGAGGATTTTTGTTGCACGGAACAAAACAAAGATTCGGATATTATTCGGTGTTTGTTATGACGATTCCATATTGTATGATACATTTTGGAAAACCACTGCCGGAGGCAATAGCAGCGATAATAGCAGGAATTGTATTAGGAACATTAAGTTTAAAAAGTAGAAGCATTTGGCTTGGAGTTGCAATTCATTACAGCGTTGCAATTACTATGGATTTATGTTCGCTTTGGCAGAAGGGACTTTTATAAGTTCGAAATTCGGAAGTTTTAATTCGGAAGTAAAAAGGGAGTGCTAGGTGTGTCCGTCATTGCGACCTGTATTCTTCTTTGTTTCTCCAACCAACATTCTTCTTTGTTCTTCCAACCAACATTCTTCTTTGTTCTTCCAACCAGCATCTTTGTTTGTCATTCCGACCGTAGCGGAGGAATCTAACAATGTTTACTCTGGAA
Source organism: Bacteroidota bacterium (assembly GCA_043783695.1). Classification (GTDB taxonomy): domain Bacteria; phylum Bacteroidota; class Bacteroidia; order 2-12-FULL-35-15; family 2-12-FULL-35-15; genus 2-12-FULL-35-15. The sequence continues at coordinate 2,846 of JAYVZC010000110.1, read as the reverse complement.
AGAATGATGAATTAGATTTCTCGACTTCGCTCGCAAAATTACAACCAATAAACTTATCGCTCGAAATAACAAACAAAGAGCATTCTCTTTACGAATTTACGGCATCTCCGCAATCGCAATCAACAATTTTTCCAACTTCAATTTCATTTCGGTAGGCGTACAATCATAATTATTTGCAAGCAAAGAAAAACAAAGTATTTCACCTTTTCTTGTTTTCACATAACCTGTATATCCTCTGGCTCTTGTGATGTAACCTGTTTTTGCACGCATATTATTTTCAGCACAAGTACCTTGGCATAAACTTCCCATTGAGCCTGATTTTCCGGCAACGGGTAATGAATTATAAAAAGCAATAAAGTTTTTATCAGCAGACATCACTCTCAAAATTTGTGTTTCTGTTTTTGTGGTTATGACATTTGCTCTTGCTAATCCACAAGCATCATTCATGAAAAATCCACTTACATCAACTCCTTTACTTTTCCAAAAATTAGTGATAATCATTGTCCCTTCCGTCTCTCTTCCGAAGCCTGTTTTTTTGTAACAGATGTATTTTAATAAATGTTCGGCATACAAATTCAAACTTTTAAGATTGGTCCAATAAACAATTTTATCAAGAGTAGGAGAGTAGGTACTGAATAAAGTAAAACGTTTCTTAGTATCGTATTCGATTTTTTTAAAACCATCATAGCCCTCTTCTGTAGCATCTTTGTCTTTCTCAGCACGAATGGTAGTTGTTTCTTTCGATATTTTTATTCCGACTTTTTTTAATGCAACTTCAAAACTTCTAGCACAAAATAAAGCGGGATCAGGAATTGAACCATCTACTTCATAATTTGTTTTGTTAGACGGAATTGTTCCTTGCACAGTTCTGTAATTAGAATAAGACGAACCATAAATAAAAGCGTTATCGTCACTACCACCAGATGTAACATGATTCACCAAAATCATATTATCGATAGCAGGTTCAACAGAAGTGATGAGTGTTTGACTTCCTGCCTCACCTGATTTAAATTTCGCTGTGTATTTATTATCGTGATAAGTTAATCCGCATGCACCCGCTCCGAAATAATTTCCCATATCACCCCAAATCCATTGTGATGGAGTCATGTTGTCTTCAAAAATACTGGCATCACCAACTACAGCGCCTTCAATACTTTTAATTCCTTTTGCTTTTAAAAGAGTAGCCCATTTTTCAACAATAGTTGTGCTGTCTTTTTTATCTTTAAAGAATTCCGATTCCAAAGTAGGATCACCACCACCAAGTATATAAATATTTCCTTTTAATATTCCGGTAAGTGTATCGAGTGTTCCATCATATTGAATTTTTGTTTCAAATTTAAAATCACTTTCTAAAATGGAAAGAGCAGCAGCAGTAGTAACAATTTTTAAAGTACTTGCAGGAACAACACTTACATTTGAGTTGTAATCAACAATGGATGAATCTTTTTTAGCATTCATCACACAAATACTCCAGGTAGCATGTTGCATTGCTTTATCATTTTTCAAATTATCAATAGCAGCATTCATCGGCTTTTGCGCAAAGCTGACGTTGCTAATGATAATAAAACTGAAAAGGAAGAATTGATTTCTCATTGAAAATTTATATTAGCACGTCATTGCGAGGTACGAAGGAATCTCTGCACAATCGTAATTCGAAGCGTCATCATTCTCGTAACGTCATCCCGTGCCACGACACGGGATCTCCCTGTTGTGTGAACTATCATCATCGCCAGAAATTACCTATCAAACTTATTCCCACCATCAAATAGATTATCGATCTTCTTTGCTAATTTATGATCCTTATCAGTAACAGTATTTCCGGCATCATGAGTATTTAATGAGATGCTTACTTTATTATACACATTGCTCCAGTTGGGATGATGGTTCATCTTCTCTGCTTCAAAAGCCACCTTGGTCATAAAACCAAAAGCATCAATAAAGTTTTTGAATTCGAATGTTCTCGTTAATGAATTGTTTTCTTCTTTCCAGGATTGGTTCATTTGTTCATTTGTTTATTGGTTCATTAGTTCATTAGTAGTGCTGTGTTTATTTATACCCAGCTTTGTTTTCTTACGAAATATCTTCTATCAATGCAATCATCATCTTCATTAAAAAATTCTTTTTTCTTAGTAAAAAATTTTTCCAATATTTTTACTGATCTTATATTTTCAACATAAACATCAGCTGTAATTAGTTCTAAATTCAGTTTAGTGAAACCAAAATCAATTAACCCTTTCGCTATTTCGGTTCCATAGCCTTTATTCCAATGCTTCTCTCTTATCCGATAAGCAATTTCATCTTCTGTTTCATTGTTTTTCAAGAACCCGGAAATACCAATGAATTCATTAGTTGTCTTTTCGCATAAACCCCAAATTTTGGTATTGCTTGTTTGTTCAATTGCAATTATTTTTTTTAATTCTGAATCACTTTTTTCTCTGCTGAATGGAGATTGGGGAATAGAATTCATAACATTAGGATTGCTCATCAAATCAAAAAATAAATTGGTATCAGATTCCTGAAGCTTTCTAACAAACAATCTCTCCGTTTCGAATATCATAAATTGCCTATTGCCTATTGTCTATTCTTTTTTAATTGTCTATTCTTTTTTTTAATTGCCTACTGCCTAATTGCCAACTTATTGCCCAATCGCAACAACCGCCATAGTCAAACGGCTAACACAAATCATCTTCCCTTTTTCATCCTTGATATCAATTGCCCACACATGAGTTTTTTTACCAATGTGAATGGGTTTTGCTTCGCCATAAACATAACCCGATGTTCCTGGCCTAAGATGGTTCGCATTTATATCCAATCCCACGCAAACGAATTTGCTATTATCAACAATC
>JAYVZC010000109.1:0-11661 GCA_043783695.1 Bacteroidota bacterium | reverse complement strand
TTTAGTTTTTTTACATCGTCACTTATCCAATTTTTGTCTAAATTTAACTTGAACAGTATATAAATTCTATAAATTTGTTTTTGTAAAATCAATTTATGTCAACTACTCCAACAAATAAAAATCTTTCAAAAAGAGTTAAGGATATAAAACTTAATTCGCTGTTGGAAATTACCAAGGCAATCAATCATAACTTTTCTACCGAACGCCTCCTCGAAATTTTTGAAGAAGTATTAGAAAAGCAACTGAACATTGGTAAACTTGTTCTTTTTAGCAATGAAAATGATGCTTGGAAATGCATCTTAAAATATGGTGTTGGCGATGAATACAACGATATTAATGTTGAACGCGATTTATTATCCATCACAGAAATAGGAACAATAAATTTTTCTCAAAAAAGATTAAACAAAGCATTTGAAATTGTAATTCCTGTTTTTCATAAATCGCAACCATTGGCTTATGTGTTAATTGGAGATTTGGAAGACAAAGTGGAAGTGAGTCCGGCAATAAAACATTTGCCATTTGTACAAACGCTGACTAGTATTATAGTTGTAGCCATTGAAAATAAAAAATTAGCAAGAGATACCATTCGTCAGGCTGCGATGCGTAAAGAATTAGAGTTGGCTTCAGAAATGCAATCCATGCTTTTCCCCAGCACACTACCAAGCGACAAAAATATTGATACAGCTGCATTTTATTTGCCACATCAACAAGTTGGTGGCGATTATTACGATTTTATTTGGCTGAATGAAAACGAATGTGCTTTTTGTGTTGCCGATGTATCCGGAAAAGGAGTTGCAGCGGCTTTATTGATGTCTAATTTTCAAGCCAATCTTCGAGTTTTATTCAATCACACTTCTTCTTTAACCGATTTGGTTCGTGAGCTAAATTCAAAAGTTATGGCCAATGCAAAAGGAGAAAAATTTATTACTCTTTTTATTGCAAAATACAATTTGGTAACACGCACATTAACGTATGTGAATGCGGCACACAATCCACCATTGTTAGCTTCTGGAAATTCGATAAGTACCTTAAAAATTGGATGTACCGGATTGGGCATGTTTGATGAAATAGAAAAAATAAAAGAAGGAATTGTTAGTCTTTCTCCCGGAACAACCATTGTTTGTTATACTGATGGATTAACCGAATTAGAAAACGACAAAGGAGAAGATTTCGGAATTGACTCTTTAAAAGAGTTAATTAAAAATAATCCAAACATGAATATGATGGAATTGAATACGCTTATTATGGAAACAGTAATGACTTATAAGCAAAGTCGCCCATATATTGATGATATCGCTTTGTTTAGTTTAAAAGCATTTTAATCTTCTTCTTTTACTTCTGCTTCTTGTCCTTTATTTTTATGATACAAATCTATTGCAACAAATATTGCAACAAAGCCCCAAAAGGGAACGGAAGCTTTATCAGTATCTAAGAAATTGTTTAAACCACCGTGAACGATATAAGTTATAAATCCTAATAAGGTAACCAAAACTATTTTTTTTGTTTCATTCTCTTTAACAGAATAATATAATCTAAAGCCAGTTGCAAGAACACAAATGACAATAGCCAAAAAAGTAAGTGCTCCCAACACACCGGATTCACACAAAGGACCAATATATTCACTATGAGCATTTCCTTTATCCCCCATATTTGTACTAATAATTGTTTTTTCGTGAGCATGCTGAAATGGTGCGTATTCAAAACTATACGTTCCCGGTCCCCATCCAAAAATAGGACGTTCCTCAAACATTCTGAAAGCAGCATTCCAACGATTTATTCTTTCAAGATTGGATGCATCTGTAGAAATATTTGAAATGGATTCTATGTGTTTATCAAAATCTTGAGAAGCGTCTTGCCTATTTCTCTCCAAGCTCATTATAATTTCTGTTCGATAAGCAATGGCAATAGTAGATATAGAAAGAAAGATAAGTACAATAGTTCGGAAGCGTACACGCAATAGTAATAAAACATATGCAAAAAATGCCACAGCTAAACTTACCCAAGCTGCACGAGTGTAGGAGAAGATGAGTGCAATCATAAATAAAATAAAGAATAAAAAGGCTGCAAATTTAATGCTTCCACTGTATTTTTTGTTCATTGAAAAGAAAATCAAAAATGGCAAAAACATTGCTAACATCGCTCCGTAAATAGTATGGTCGTTGTAGAATGGCGACATAATATAATTGGCTATCTGTTCATCAAAATTTACCAACGCATGGTTGTAAAGCGTATAGACAATAATTATTGAAAAGGAAATAATATACAACCAAATAAATATTTTGATATTACTAAATTTTTTAAAAAGTTGAGTTCCTAAAAAATAAAACGCAATAACAAACCACAATCGAGCAATCAAAAATTTGAAGGATACCATTGGAAGATCACTAGTAATAGAAGTGATAAAAGTCCAAGCCAAATTGATGATAATGGCTATAGTAATTGGATGTTTAAGCATATTTGCATCCATGGTATTACTATGCAATTGCTTTAAAATAAAAATCATCATTATCCCAAAAATAATTGGCTCGGTTGGTAAGCTCAAACCAAAACCACCTTCTATACCTTGAAGATTTATGGCTAAAGGAGTAAGAAAAACTACAACAAGAATTAATTTATCTAAGGAAAAAAGAGCAAGTAAAAGAATAAGAATTGCAGCAGGAACAAGATTAAAATAATAAAATTCAAAAAATGTGCATACAGCATTTATAAGTATAAATGCTATACTTAAGCCATATATCCATTTACTATTTTTTAATTCTAACAAACTAGGCTAAGTTATTTTTTCTATTATCTAAAATCAAAAACAAAACAAAAAGAAATAAATATGCTGAGGCTAAAGATCCGGCAACAATTAGCCAACGAATGGGGTATGCTTTTTTGTAAGAAGGAGTAGGTTTGGTAACAATATTAGAATAAGTAAGCTCTTTGTTTAAATCTCTGATGACAACATCGTATTCTAATTTTGTTTTGTTATAGCTTTTTAATTGTGCATCTAATGTTTTGTTTAATTCGTAATACTCTCCGCCTTTTTCTTCTAAATTGCGCATCATGGCATCAATCTCTTTTAAATTTTTACCTCCGCTACTTAAAGCTTTCAAATAACTTTTTGTAACCTCTTTCACTTGCATATCATAATCAAACAATTGGTATTTCACTCTTAATTCATGTAAGCGATCATTTACTGAATCTATAGTGCGTTTTTTTAAGTCGAGTTGGTTTCTAATTACCACTTCTACTTCTTTTGATTTTTCACGTTGCAAGGTTCTCGCTTTTAAGTTCATTGCATAAATAATTTCGTCAACAATATCCGAAGCTTGTTGCGGATCTTCATCCAATACACTTATTTCAACGGATTCAAATTGTGTGCGACTAATTTCAACATTTGCTTGGTAGGTTACTGCCATATATGTTGTTGCCATTTTATCGGTAGAATCAATATTGTAATCTTTAAATAAATTAAATTTTTTAACAACAGCATTTCTGATATCGGATGAGCCCAGCAGCTGCAACATTTGTTCCGATGCACTTTCTTCGCTATATGGTGTAATATTAGATGGATATACAATTGCAAATGATTTGTATTTTGGCTTTATAAACCATTGACTTGAAAAAACAGAAGAAACAACAATAGCAACAACCGTTACGATAATAAAATGGATTTTCCTTTTTACAATCAGTTGAATGAAGTTATAACTGCTTTCAGTATATTCTTGCATTGTACCCTTTATTACTTTTGATGTTAAAATATCCTTTTTTTCAATAAATAAATTTCCTGCCTTTTTTATTTCTGAGGGATTTTCTTGTGGCGATTTTTTTATTCAGTGCTTTACTTCTTCTGTAGTGATTTCTGTTTTTATCTGTCGGATATTTTCCAACAATAAGATAGCAATTATTGCTGCTAATAAAGTGGCAAATGTTGATACAACAACAATAATCCAACGAACAGGATACGATTTTTTTTCTGCCGGAAATGCATGACTCACAATAAATTTTTGTGGCAAAACCTCTGTTGCATCTACTTTGGATTCTTCATATTTTGTTTTTAATAAATTCATCTGCTTACGTTGCATATACAAATTTTCGCGATAAGAGACATAAGTTGTACCATACAAAGCGATAATTTTCAACTTCTCTTCTAATAATTTTACCGCTCGTTGATCACCTTTTGCAATTGCAATAATATATTGCTCGTTTGTTCTTTCTGATTGGGATTCGTAGTCATAAATACCATAACTATTAATTACTTTAATAGAATCCAACATCGCTTTAACGTCATTTTGTTTGTCGTTATATTCTCTTTCAACAATCTCCATTGCCCTTGACGCTCGTTCGCGTTGAATTCGGATTTTTGTAGAATCGTGTAAAGATGCAATATCATTTGCCATAGCAGACGCTAATTCCGGATCTTTATCCATTACTTCTATTTTTACGGACATATATTCGGTTCGCTTAAAAGTAATATTACTCTGAAATTCATCATACAACTTAGTACGTTTAAACTTGTCTGTAGAGTCAATTCCGTAATGCTCCATTAAGTTGTATTTTTCACAAACTCTAGTTCTAATTTCATCCGAATTAAGAATTTGAAGCATTTGTTCTGCTTCTTCTTCCTCTCCAAACTGCAATACGTCTTCCTGCTTGGTATTATTCTCTGATAATAAGGCTTTAGAAATAGAATTGGTTGTAGCCGGAAATAAAATTACGGTTGATTTATATTTTTCTTGAATTGTTAATGCTGCGATACAAGACATAATAAATGCTGCTATACCAACAATAATAAGTGGTTTGCGCCATTTATAGATAAAATATAATACGTTTAAGGAATTAAAATCTGCAGATGCTTGAACTTTCTTCTCCATCATAAGTAGGTATATAGATTAATATGGGATGACAAAAGTAGGAAAAAATGGCAAACTGCCCAATTTTAAGCAATTATCCATATTTAAGAATACGAAACATTGATTTAATGCTGATAATACCTGTAATAAATGCCCAAAGTCCGCAACCAGCAACCATTAAGGTAAAATTAACCATCCAATCGAAATGTAGCATTTTTGAGCCATAATTGATGGCTATAACGCCCACAACAAAGGTGATAAACGTATTAATGAGGCGGTAATTGACTTTGAATTTGAATACCCTTTGAGCTATTATCACTTGAATTGCAGCAGTTAAAAACTGAGTAAACATACTGGAAATTGCAGAACCAAAGGCTTCGAGTTTTTGGATAAGTATAAAATTCAATAAAATGTTTAAAACCATTCCCGAAGCCGCCATATAATTCAATTGTTTCATATTGCCATTAGCTGTTAATAATGTTCCAAAAATATAGGAAGTGGAAATTGCTACAAAACTCAACATTAATAAACTAAATATTTTTGACGATTCCTTTAAATGTAAAGTATACACTTGAAGTGTTTCATTAATGTGCTGTGGATAAAGTTGTCCGATTAACTCTGTATTGTAAAAAAAACATCCCACTCCAATAACAATTGCAGGCGTTAAAAGCAGTGTACTAATTAATCTTACTAAAGATTCAACAGATTCTTTATGTTTTAACATTCTGGAAAACACCGGCAAAAGTACACCAGCCACTAAAAAAGCAATCATGTTTGTTGCATCCAATATTCGAAAGCCTTGTGCATAAATTCCCGATTGCACATCGCCATCGGGTAAAATCCTTTCTATCATTACAGAATCGATTCGATTATAAAACGACATTAATAAAGTAAGAATAGCGAAAGGAAGACTTTTTTTCAAAATCATCAATGAAAATGGCCAATTCCAGCTAATTTTAAAAGTGTGCGTTTTTTTTAATATGACCAAAAAGGCTGTAATTGCTGCCACCGAATAGGCAAATGTTTGTGCATACACAAAATACATAATTCCATTTTCGGTATACAAAATACCGGAACGCAACATAAATATTCCAAGAATAATCATGATAGATCTATCGAGAACAGATATCAAGCCATCTGTTTTAAATAAATGCAAACCTGCTAAATTGGAACGTAAATAATTAATGAAGAATAATAAAAACATGTTGAATCCTTGAATCAGCAATAACTTCATCAATCGAGTATCGTATCCAATTGCTAAACCTACAATCACAACAGTAATAATATATACAACTGCTAAAAATATTTTTAGAGTAAATAAACTAGAAAAATGTTTAGTAAGTAGATGATTATTTTGAGCAATGTTTTTGTTATTAAAATTGGTGATTCCAAAATCAAGAAGAATGGTAAGGAGGAAAGAGAAATTAAAAATGGCAAAATAAATACCATAAGCTGCAGTACCAACCTGGCTCTGAACTGCTTTGTCGATACCAAAAACATAAATTGGCTTGATGAGCAAATTCAAAAATAAAATTAAACCGAGATTGGTTAAAAATTTCTTTTGCATTTTTTAAAAGTACTTATTTTAAAACTATTTCAGTCTTATGAGTTGGGTAAAAAAATAAAATTTTGTGTTTTGTGCTTTGTTGCATCAAACTCAACTGCCTTCTTATCAATCACTACAACCGTTTTGTAATTCAATTTCTTAAATAATTCAAAACACTTTTCTCGATTTTTATTTTCCCATAACTCTGCATAAATAATGGGTTTGTTTTTAGAAATGAGCTGTTTAGCACCATCTAAAACAAAAAATTCGAAATTCTCTACATCAATTTTAATTGCACTAATACGTTGAGGAGCATTTGTTAACTCAATCATATTATCCAGCATCTTCAAAGGCACTTTAAAGCGTTCTCCTTCATTGTTTTCCGGAATAGAATCGTGTATTACATGACTCAGTCCTTGCATTTTTACTTTTGAAATCATCGGCATCACCATCTCTACTTCTCCTTCGCTATTTCCTAAAGCTATTTCAAATAACTTTACATTTTGCAAGTTGAAATACTTGATTATTCTTTTAAATGTGCTAATGTTAGTAGGGATAGGTTCAAAACTATAAACCGTACTTCCTTTTACTGTTCTTGCCAAATGAACGGTCATTACACCTATGTTTGCTCCAATATCCAACACTGCTGTATTGGCCGGAATCAAGTGTAGAAATGCAAAAAAATCTTTTTCATTTTTATCTTTTCTCAAAGTAAGTATCTTGTACAATGAGAAAATGAAAAGATAATTTTTAAAGCCTAATAGTCTATGTAATATGAATTTTACTGCGTTTTTCATTTGGAATGTAAAAGTATGATTTTTATAGGAATTAAATTGAAAAAACACAAAGTATCAAAAGCCTTTGATAGCGTTTGCTTCAACAAGAATATTCAAACTAGCAATTGGATATTCGTCCGCATCATCTATGTTCCACAATAAAAATCCATTTTAATCGAGCTAATCTGTAAAATCCGTATTCCATTTGTATTCCATTGATGTTTTTTTTGTAAATTTGTTTTCTCTCTAGCTAAAGAAAATGAAAACATCGAAAGAATTATTGGCTTCACTTTCACAAACAGCATTAATGCCTCAAGAAGAAATGCTTGAGATTGCTCGCAAAAAAGGACATTTGTTTATTGGTATTCCCAAAGAAATTTCGTTTCAAGAAAATCGTGTTGCATTGGTTCCCGATGCTGTTGCTTTGCTTGTGAATAACGGGCATCGAATAATTGTGGAAACAAATGCCGGTAAAATGGCAAACTTTCAGGATCATGATTATAGCGAAGCAGGGGCTCAAATTGTTTACAGTGCCGAAGAAGTTTATAAAGCAGATATCATTTTAAAAGTTGCACCACCATCTCCACAAGAGATTGAGCTGATGCAACAAAAACAAACACTTATTTCTGCCTTACAATTAACCGTTCAACCCGAAGATTTTCTAAAACAATTGTCTTCTAAGCGTATTACTGCTATTGCTTTTGACTGGATTAAAGACATAGATGGAATTTATACTGTCATCCGTTCGATGGGAGAGATTGCTGGTGGAACTTCCATTTTAATTGCTGCCGAGTATTTAAGCAATGTGAATAACGGACAAGGTGCTATTTTGGGTGGTATTTCAGGAATTTCTCCTACTGAAGTAGTTATTTTAGGAGCTGGAACAGTAGGTGAGTTTGCTACACGTGCAGCATTGGGTTTAGGAGCATCCGTAAAAGTATTTGATAATAATATTTATCGTTTAAGACGATTACAAAGTGATATTGGTACTCGTGTTTTCACTTCGGTGATTCAACCACGTGTATTAGCAAAACATTTAAAAACTGCTGATGTAGTGATTGGTGCTATTCGTTCGCAACAAGGACGTACACCTTGTGTGGTTACCGAAGAGATGGTGAGTGAAATGAAAGTGGGCTCTGTAATTATTGATGTAAGTATTGATCAAGGCGGATGTTTTGAAACTTCCGAAGTAACAAACCATACCAAGCCTGTATTCCGCAAACATGGCGTAATTCACTATTGTGTTCCCAATATTGCTTCTCGTGTTTCACGTACTGCATCGTACGCTTTGAGTACTATTTTTGCTCCAATTTTATTAAATATTGGCGAAGAAGGTGGAGTAGAAAATATGTTACGTAGAGATGTAGGTGTTCGCAATGGTGTATATTTATACAACGGAACACTTACCAATCAAGTACTAGGAGAAATGTTTAAGCTTCCATATAAAGACATTAATTTACTTATGGCAGCACTTTAATTTATGGATGGCTCAAATTAAAATCGCAGAAAAATTTATTCCCCTCTCGAGAGGGGCTGGGGTGTGTGAAAATCTCCTTCGAAACTAAAATCCCAATTAACTATTTCCCAATTAACTATTTCCCAATTAACTTTTTCCCAATTAACTTTTTTATGAGCATACTAGGTAAAAATTCAGACTTAATCAGACGATTTAAATTTTATGGTTTTGGTTTTGCTCTTGGTTTACTTGCTGTAAGCGTTATCTATAAAGGAAAAGGTTGTCAACTTCCCAGTTCTTCAAAAATGGAAGAGCTTGGTTGGCAAAAATTAGAATACAGCAAACATGGAGCATGTCGAATGGAATGTCGTCATATTACCGAAGCAGAAATTAGAGAATTATTAGGAAACGGTGCAACAGTAGGACAAGGAAAAGTGAATTACGATAAAAGTGATGTACATGATAAACCTTATCCAACCTATGCTATAGAAGGAACAACTAACTCTGGAAAAAACATTCGAATTGTTATTGCCGATTGTGATACCATTTCAAAAGTAGTAACGGCTATTGATTTGAAAAATGATAAGGATAGTTGTGAATGTAAATAGGATTGTAAAATAATTTATATCATTAATCGTAAAGAGTTGTTCGTTTTTCTTGGAATTTCAATATGTTTAAGCCTAAACTTTTTACAACGCTAAAAGAGTATACCAAAGAGCAGTTTATAAAGGACCTCATTGCCGGAATTATTGTGGGTATTGTTGCTTTGCCATTGGCCATTGCTTTTGCTATAGCATCGGGTGTTTCACCGGAAAAGGGTTTATATACAGCCATCATAGCAGGATTTATTATTTCATTTTTTGGAGGAAGCAGGGTGCAGATTGGAGGTCCTACGGGAGCGTTTATCGTAATAGTTTACGGTATCGTACAACAATATGGGGTTGACGGTTTAACTATAGCCACATTCATGGCCGGAATAATACTTATGATTATGGGCTTTGCAAAATTTGGCTCGGTCATAAAATTTGTTCCTCATCCATTGATTGTTGGATTCACAGCAGGAATAGCATTAATTATTTTTTCGTCCCAAATGAAGGATTTTTTTGGTTTGGAGATGGGGGCAGTTCCTTCCGAGTTTATTGATAAGTGGGCGGATTATTTTAAGCACTTTGATGCCATTAACTGGTACGCCCTTATTGTTGCATCAGGAACAGTAATTATTACATTAGGGTTTTCAAAGATTACGTCAAAGATACCTGGCTCTTTGGTTGCCATTTTACTGTTTACGACTTTGGCAATCCTATTAAAGTGGCCCCTTGAAACAATTGGAAGTAAATTTGGGAATATCCCTTCTTCACTACCTTTGCCTGTTATGCCACATATTGATTTTGAAATAATAAAGCATCTGATACAGCCTGCCTTTACTATAGCATTACTGGGAGGCATTGAATCATTACTTTCTGCTGTTGTTGCTGATGGTATGATTGGAGGAAGTCACCGCTCAAATACGGAATTAATAGCACAAGGAGTGGCAAATGTTTTTTCTTCCATTTTTGGAGGCATTCCGGCTACTGGTGCCATTGCCCGTACAGCAACGAATGTAAAAAATGGAGGAAGAACCCCGGTGGCAGGAATTATTCATGCTATTACATTACTTCTAATAATGCTCTTTGTAGGGAAGTGGGCAACATTAATTCCTATGTCCTGTTTAGCCGGAATCCTAGTTGTTGTTGCTTACAACATGAGTGAATGGCATTCTTTTGTAAGTGTGGCAAAAGGTCCAAGAAGCGATTCAGTCATTCTTTTGGTTACTTTTTTTCTAACTGTATTGGTGGATTTGACCGTAGCCATTGAAATTGGAATGGTGTTAGCGGCATTTTTATTTATGAGAAAAATGGTGCAGGTAACTAATATAAGCAGCATAACAAAAGAAATGAACGATCATGACGAAAGCGAAGATTTCAAAGAACTAAGCAAATACAACGTTCCTGACGGAGTTGAAATCTTTGAGATTGAAGGACCATTTTTCTTTGGCGCTGCATCCAAATTTTCAGAAGCAATAAAAATTATCGAGCGTACACCCAATGTTTTAATTCTCCGTATGCGCTATGTTCCTTTTGTTGACGCCACAGGATTACACACCCTTGAAAAGATTTTTAAGGAATCCAAAGCAGAAAAGATTACACTCCTCTTATCGGGTGTGCGACCTGAAATTTATGCTGAACTTGAAAAATCAGGATTGCTAAACAAAATCGGTAAAGAAAATATATTGTTAAATATTAATCAAGCTTTAAAACGTGCTAAAGAAATTATTAAAATCAATTAACCCTTTTAGAAAGGGAACAAAACTATATAGCATTGTCAAATTAAAATGTCCTAGATGCCAAGAGGGGAATTTATTTCTTATCCGAAATCCTTACAACCTAAAAATGTTTGATAAAATGCCTGACAAATGTCCTGTTTGTGGAGAAGACTTTGTAAGGGAGTCCGGATTTTATTGGGGCGCAATGATGGTAAGTCATGCTACTACAACATTAGTTGCGGTTATTGTGCATTTAATTGTGTACTATTTTGCAGGTTGGGATATTGTACCCAATGTTATTAGTATTGTTTCAATAATTCTAATCATGTTCCCTGCTGTTTTTAGAAACTCAAGAGCGATATGGATTAACTTTTTTGTAGACTATGATCCAACTATTAAAAATTATAAATAAAAAATGAAAGAAATCTATATTATATCAGCAGTTCGAACACCATTAGGAAGTTTTGGCGGAGCCTTAGCAAATATACCTTCAACTAAATTAGGTTCAATAGCAATAAAAGGTGCCATTGAGAAAGCAGGAATAGTGTATCTCATCGTCTAAGTACATCTTTTCTATAAGTTAAAGATACAATAATTTAGCGCCTGAAAAAATATCAGGCAAATGGAAAATAGAATTGAATCATCTCCTGTTTTCAGCGTTGCAACACCCTAATAATTTTTCTGAATAATTTGGTATAAATGGGCCTGTTCATCATCCATTTTAAGCAGTTTAGTCTTTGTAT
>JAYVZC010000108.1:0-4994 GCA_043783695.1 Bacteroidota bacterium | reverse complement strand
TTCTTTTTCCATAATTCCATCCAATGTGGTATAGTATTTATAGTTTACTCCATCTTTTGGATCATAAGCTTTCACATTTCCATAAGTTAAACGCAATGTTCCGTTTGCATCCGGATAGAATTTTTTCTCTGGTTGCATTTCCATTAAACCTCTGATGTATTTGCTTCCTTCATCATTGTTAACGGCATTAAATGCATCGATGTGCGAGCTGATGTTTTTATTAAAATTTTCGTAGCACGCATGAACAAAAGCAAATGCTGGGTCTTTATCTAATTTTTTTAGATCTGGTTTTTGTAAAAAACTTTCTGCTGATGTTGAATTTGTCATAATGCTTTTTTCAAAAACAGTTTTCGCAAATTTTTCAAATGTTTCAGCAGTTGTTTTTCCTTTGTATTTTTTTAATACTTCTGCCATGTAAGTTGGTTGTTGGTCAGCAGGAATATTTTCGTAATACATCTGAACAATTTTTGCAAGTATCTTTTGCTCAGAAATCTGGTTGAATGATTTGTAAAAGCTTTCATTGAAAATTTTAATACGATCCGTTGCTTTTTTTATATCATCTACATTTTGTGGATTTGCGACAAGTGCTTTTTCTAAAATAGAATAATTTAATGCTGCGGCTAAAATGCCACAACCGGAAATACCCTCTCTCATATAAGTTAAATGCAAAGCATATTTATTATAATCAATATATGCTTTATCATAATTGGATAAAATGCTTTCGTAGTCCGCTTTTCCTTTTGACCATGTTGCAAAGGTTTGTTCTGTTTGTTTTTTCTCTTCATATACTTTCAATTTTTTCAACTGTTCGGTTTGCCCGATAAAGTATTTCCAGTAATTTGAAATTCTTGCATATTGTGACGACATTAATAAACGAGTGCTATCACTTTTATCCATTTGCTCTTTCCAAGCAGTTAAACGAATATCACGCAAAGCAACAATTGCAGGATTTATTTTATCGGTAGCCAATTGAATTCCATAAGATGTTTCGTAACGATTTGTTCTTCCCGGAAAACCGTAAACCATTGTGTAATCGCCTTCTTCAAGACCTTTAATAGAAACGTTTAAAAATTGTTTAGGTTTATAAGGAACATTGTCTTTCGAATATTTCGCAGGATTATTGTCTTTATCAGCATAAATGCGGAACATAGAGAAATCACCCGTTTGGCGTGGCCACATCCAATTGTCGGTGTCACCGCCAAACTTTCCGATCGATTGTGGCGGAGCAGCTACGAGACGGATGTCATTAAATTTTTCGAATACAAATAAATAAAAAGCATTGTCTCTAAAGAAAGATCTTACGACTCCCTCGTAATGGGTATTTTTTGTTGCTTCAGTAACAATGGATTTAAAAAGTTCTTGTTTTTTTGAATCTGATGCAGTGGCATCCATTCCTGCAATTGCTTTATTTACTTGATCAGAAACATCTTCCATTCTTACTAAAACAGAAGCCCAAAGATTGTCGTTTACTTTTTCTTCAGCAAAAGATTTAGCCCAAAAACCATTATCCAAAAGGTTATCCGCAGCAGTGCTATGGTTGGCAATAGCTTCGTAACCGCAATGGTGGTTGGTGATTAACAAACCCTGATTTGAAATAATTTCGGAAGTGCAACCTCCATTGAACCAAACAATAGCATCTTTTAAACTAGCATTGTTAATATCGTAAAGTTGTTGAGGAGTTAATTTTAAGCCTTCTTTCACCATTTGCTCATAATTATTTTTTAGGAGCATGGGAAGCCACATTCCTTCATCGGCCTTTAATAAGTTAAAAGTCAAAAGTTGGAAGGTCAAAAGTAAAAGAGCTATTTTCTTCATAAAAGTGTTGTTTTCAGTTTGAGAGATACAAAACTATAAATTATAATGAAATATCAGTAATAGATAAGCTAAAGGGCTAAAAATCAAATATAAATGGTTAATATTTTAGGATGAATGGCTAGGTGATTATTATGGAAAAAATCACGATATTCGCATTCTATAAACTAGAGAATTAGTGATTTAGAGAATTATGATTTTAGTTAAACGGTATTATAATTCTCCAATTCTCCAAATCAATAATTTAAATTGAAGTCAAGCATCCCAAAAGGCACCCGCGATTTTTCACCACAAGAAATGGTGAGACGTAATTATATATTTGATACTATCAAACAAGTGTTTCAACGTTATGGCTATTTGCCAATTGAAACGCCTGCGATGGAAAATCTTTCTACATTAATGGGGAAATATGGTGAAGAGGGTGATAAGTTGATTTTTAAGATTTTGAATTCGGGGGATTTTAAAGAAGGTGTTGATATGAGTGCTG
This sequence comes from Bacteroidota bacterium, assembly GCA_043783695.1. Classification (GTDB taxonomy): domain Bacteria; phylum Bacteroidota; class Bacteroidia; order 2-12-FULL-35-15; family 2-12-FULL-35-15; genus 2-12-FULL-35-15. Next base: position 2,695 of record JAYVZC010000108.1, on the reverse strand, counting down.
ATTCAAAACAATTAGTAAATAAAATTTCCGAAAAAGCCCTTAAATACGATTTAACTGTTCCCTTCGCAAGATACGTTGTGCAACACCAAAGCGAAATTACTTTTCCGTTTAAACGTTATCAAATTCAACCTGTTTGGCGTGCAGACAGACCACAAAAAGGACGTTACCGTGAATTTTATCAATGCGATGCCGATGTGATTGGAAGCAATTCACTCATCAATGAAGTGGAATTAGTTCAGATGATTGATGAGGTTTTTACTGCATTAAAAGTTAAAGTTGTAATTAAAATTAACAATAGAAAGATTCTTCAAGGGCTAGGAGCCGCAATTGGCGAAGAAGATAGAATAGTTGATATAACAGTTGCTCTTGATAAATATGATAAAATTGGAGAGGGAATATATTTAGAACTCGAACAGAAAAATTTCTCAAAAGAGTCAATTTCAAAATTGAAATCATTTGTTGATGAATTTAAACCGCTTAGTAATGAAAAAAGAATTCCATATTTAAAAAACATGTTTAAAGAGATTCCTAAAGGTTTAATTGGAGTTGATGAAGTTGAATCGATTACAAACACTTTAAAAAATTTGAATGGAATTTTTGGTAACCCTGAATATTCTAACGTAGAATTAGATTTAACGTTAGCTAGAGGACTTAATTATTATACAGGAGCAATATTTGAAGTTCAAGTTAACGATTCTCGTTCTCAATTTACCAGCAGTATTTGTGGTGGCGGCCGTTATGATGATTTAACTGGAATTTTTGGATTACCAAATATGAGTGGTGTCGGAATTTCATTCGGTGCAGATAGAATTTATGATGTTCTAAACGAATTGAATCTATATCCTGATACCGTTTCTGCATCTACTAAATTATTGTTTGTTGCTTTTAATGATAAAGACCAAAGTGACATGCTTCCTTTATTAGCAAAAGTTCGTAAAGCAGGAATAAATTCTGAAATTTATCCAAACACAAAAGCCGATGCCAAAAAACAATTTTCGTATGGCGAATCTAAAAATATTCCTTTTGTTGTTTCGGTTAAAGAAGACGTTTTGACTTTGAAGAATATTGTATCTGGTGAAAAGGAAGAAATTACAATTGAAAAAATCATAGAAAAATTAAAATAATAAGAGAATCAACTCTGTGAAACTCTTTATTAACTCTGTTTCTCTGTGTTGAAAAAAACAACTATGCACACTATAACGACAGCTCAATTATCCTTACAAACGATTTCTGAAATACTTTCAGGAAATAAAAAACTTTCTCTTTCCGAAGAAGCTAAAAAGAACATTGTTTCTTGCAGAGAATACCTCGATAAAAAAATAGCTACTCATCAAGGCCCGATCTATGGCATCAATACAGGCTTTGGTTCTTTATGTAATGTGGTTATCCCGGATCAATATTTGGAAAAATTACAACAAAATTTAGTAATGTCACACGCATGCGGAACAGGAGGTGAAGTTCCCTCTGATGTAGTGAAGTTGATGTTGCTTTTAAAAATACAAGGACTTTCATACGGAAAATCTGGAGTGCAATTACAAACTGTTGAGCGCTTAGTCGATTTTTTTAATAACGATGTTTTGCCAGTTGTTTATCAGCAAGGTTCATTAGGCGCTTCGGGCGACTTAGCACCATTGGCTCACATGAGTTTGCCATTATTAGGCTTGGGTGAAGTTTCTTATCAGGGAAAAAGACAAGCTTCTGCAGAAGTATTAAAGCAATTGAACTTAAAACCAATTGTGCTTAAATCAAAAGAAGGATTAGCATTGTTAAACGGAACGCAATTCATGAGTGCATACGGAGTTTGGTGTTTATTGCAAACCAGAAAATTAAATCTTGCTGCTGATGTGATTGGTGCAATTTCTTTGGATGCATTTGATGGAAGAATGGATCCTTTTAAATTACACATTCATACCATTCGTCCACACAAGGGACAATTAAAAACAGCGGAGAATATGCGGCATTTGTTGGAAGGAAGCGAAATTATAAAACGTAAAAAAGAACACGTACAAGATCCCTATTCATTTCGTTGTATTCCTCAAGTACATGGTGCTTCCAAAGATGCAATCGAATATGTAGAAAATGTTTTCCTGACAGAAATAAATTCAGTTACAGATAATCCAACAGTTTTTCCGGATGAAGATGAAATTATTTCAGGAGGAAATTTTCACGGACAACCCCTAGCATTGGCATTGGATTTTTTAGCAATTGCTTTGGCAGAATTGGGAAGTATTTCCGAAAGAAGAACGTATCAGTTGATTGCAGGATTAAGAGGTTTGCCACCATTTTTAGTTGCGAAGCCTGGATTGAATTCAGGATTTATGATTCCTCAATACACTGCGGCTAGTATTGTTAGTCAGAATAAACAATTGTGTACTCCGGCTTCTATTGATTCAATTGTAAGTTCAAACGGACAAGAAGATCATGTGTCGATGGGTTCTAATGCAGCTACAAAATGTTATAAAGTCGTTGAAAATCTGCAACGCATTTTAGCAATTGAATTATTTAACGGAGCTCAGGCTTTGGAATTCAGAAAACTCCCGAACGAATCGGGACAGGCTCTAAAATCTTCAAGCATAATTGAAAAAGTAGTTTCTGATTATAGAAAATTTGTGCCTTTTATTGAGGAAGATAAAATTATGTATACAGAAATTGAAAAGAGTGTTCAGTTCTTGAAAGTAACACAATTTGTGATTTA
>JAYVZC010000107.1:0-2056 GCA_043783695.1 Bacteroidota bacterium | reverse complement strand
AAATAAAACTGTCGCAGTTTTTTCTAAAATAAAAAATCAAAACATTCATTCGGTCGTCCTTGTGGTCGTCCAACCTGCTTGCGCATAACGGTTTCAGGCTACACGCAGTGCGGAATAAATAACCACAAAACTGTCACCCAGCAATAAAAGTAATAAATAAATACTAAACTTCCTTAACCGATTAACTCCGCTTTTGCTTAAACCCTGTGTTAGGGGTTGTGGGCGACATTTAGTTTGGTTCGCAGTTCGATATTTCTTCCGCTGTCGACACTTGGGTGTCGACAATTGCCAAAACTGGCGAAGAGTTTTCTGTCGGTGGAAGAGCAGGTTTTAATTTCGCTTTTTTAACTTTAATATGTTTTATTTGTTCGAGTTTTATTGCTTCGAAAACAATTTTGTCTATGGAAGCTTTTATTTCTTCGTCTTCAAACTTATGATTGTATTTCTCTCTCAATGACTTTTTAATAAAATTAATTACGTTGTCTGTATACAGAAAACCCGCAACATTCGCAGGGTCAAGAGCAATACATTTATTCCATAACATATGAAGTCCTTTTACTGTAACAGAGTCCTTGTGTAAAAACTGTACAACTTCAACACTCTTTTTCAGTTGAGCAGCGTCACTAAAATCAAATGAAAAAACTTTTCGAGATTCGATAGGCTTTCCAAAAATTATTTTATAAAATTCAAAGCACCTACCATTTGTCAACAGCGCCCATTCAATTCCCTCGTTTGCTCCATAATTGATTGCTTGTCTTAAATGCGCCTCTGATAAATTAAGCGATAAGGCTTTTACTTCAACGAGAAAGTGTCGAGTCCCTTTTAACTGAACTACATAGTCTGCGTAGGTTCCTTTAATCATATACTCGGTTTTTATTTCTTCAATTGGCGCATAACCCAAAACGTCCGATAGAAATGCGTTAATCATCAGTCTTGTTCCTGATTCGTCCAACTCGGTCAGTTTTCCGTGTAGATATTTTTTAGAATATTTTTTTAAAGCGTCTGTTAGTTTTGCTTTCTTGCTTGGTGTCAACATAATGGTCGGTTTTAGATTATAAATGTATAATAATTAATTTCAAATGTCAAAATAGTCGATAATGCAGTCAACGCCCATTACCCCTAACGGTTTGCGCACTGGAGCAGTTATGCATTTAGAAATACTAAACTGTCTGCCAATGCAATGATAAATATAAAGAAAAAATTTGATGAGAACTAAAATGTGCATAATTGCTCCAGTGCGCTGTTATAAGTTGGGCGGTTGTATTATTATTTTCGATAATGTGTCTACGGAGTTTTACACTTCCTCGTTTTCGAAATGCTCTTTTGCGTTCTGCTGTCGTGGCATGAGCGGTCGCAGTTTAAATTTTTACAGAAGGGAAGGAAATTTTTCTTTTTTCTACGCTACGCATACACAGGCGGGCGGGAGAATGGCAAGCTTATTTGCAGCCAAATACTTTCATTCCTTATTCTAAAGCTGCAAATGTGCTTGACATTGTGGGTTCGCGGTCTTCACATCGGTCGTAACACACAGGTCATCCCACTCAGGTAATGATAAATATAAAGAAAAATTATTGTTAAAACTAAAATGTGCACAACTGCGCCAATTAAAGAATAGTGAGTTAATCAAACGAATACTGCTTCATTCCTAATAAATTACTGTGGAATCTTCCCGTCTTTAAACAATTTTGGAACAACTAACTTTTCTATTTCTTCGTGTGAAACTCCATATTCTTTTAATATTACATAAGCATTAATAATATTGTTTTCCAAGCGAGATATTTCTTTGATGACTTTGCCAAATACACGATTAAAAATCAATTCTTCCTCGGTATGTTCATTCAATAATTTAATTACATCTGCCGAATTGTAATTCACCGGTAGTTTAATAGTTCGCAAAATTTTATCATCTTTCAAAAAACAGGTGTTTACATTAATTGTAACGTTATTTATTTTCATGCTTCCTTCTGTTATTGAAAATTCTATATTTTCAGATGGATCGACATCAATAATATCATAGATGTAATAAACGGGAACTACAATCTTCACGGTTCCTATT
>JAYVZC010000106.1:0-5009 GCA_043783695.1 Bacteroidota bacterium | reverse complement strand
GTCGGGATGGGCCTTTATTTATAGTTTGCAGATAAATCTTTTGCTACTGCTTCCAACACGTTTGTGATTTCGTCAGTAAATTTTCCTGCCTTTAAATCGTTCAAAATATTCTTGTGTTTTGCTTCTAAATATGCAATGTATTCTGCTTCAAATTCTTTTACTTTATTGATTGGAACGTTACGCAATAAACCTTTTGTTCCACAATAAATAATTGCAATTTGTTGCTCTACACGCGCTGGAGAAAATTGTGCCTGTTTCAAAATTTCCACGTTACGTGCACCTTTATCCAATACTGATTTTGTAGCAGCATCTAAGTCAGAACCGAATTTAGAGAAAGCCTCTAACTCACGGTACTGTGCCTGATCCAGCTTCAAAGTACCAGCCACTTTTTTCATTGATTTAATTTGAGCGTTACCACCCACACGTGATACGGAAATACCAACGTTGATAGCCGGACGAACACCTGCGTTGAATAAGTTCAACTCCAAGAAAATTTGTCCATCTGTAATCGAAATTACGTTTGTAGGAATGTATGCAGAAACGTCACCCGCTTGTGTTTCAATGATTGGTAAAGCAGTTAATGATCCGCCACCTTTTACGATATCTTTAATAGAATCAGGTAAGTCGTTCATGTTTCTAGCAATCTCATCATTCGAGTTGATCTTTGCAGCACGCTCTAATAAACGACTGTGTAAATAAAATACATCACCAGGATAAGCTTCACGTCCTGGAGGTCTACGTAACAACAAAGAAACCTCACGGTAAGCAACTGCTTGTTTTGATAAATCATCATAAACAATTAATGCGGGACGACCTGTATCTCTGAAGAACTCACCAATTGCTGCCCCTGCGAAAGGAGCGTAAAATTGCATTGGAGCTGGATCCGATGCTGTTGCTGCTACAATTACTGTATAAGCCATTGCACCGTTCTCTTCCAATACACGTTGAATATTCGCTACAGTCGAACCTTTTTGTCCGATTGCAACATAAATACAGAATACAGGATTTCCTGCTTCGTAAAATTCTTTTTGATTAATGATTGTATCAATCGCAACTGCTGTTTTTCCTGTTTGACGGTCACCAATGATTAACTCACGTTGTCCGCGACCGATAGGAATCATCGCATCAATCGCTTTCAATCCTGTTTGTAACGGCTCCGTAACTGGCTGACGATAGATAACACCTGGTGCTTTACGTTCCAATGGCATTTCGTATAATTTTCCGGTGATTGGTCCTTTACCATCAATTGGATTCCCCATTGTATCCACAACGCGACCCAACATTCCTTCACCTACCATCAAGGAAGCAATTTTTCCAGTACGTTTTACAACATCACCTTCTTTGATATCATTTGATGAACCTAAAGTTACAGCTCCAACGTTGTCTTCTTCAAGGTTCAATACAATTCCTTTTAATCCGCTGGCGAATTCTATCAACTCTCCTGATTGAACTTTTGAAAGTCCATAAATACGGGCGATACCATCACCTACTTGCAATACAGTTCCTACTTCTTCTAATTCCTGCTCCGATTTGAAACCGGATAATTGTTGTCTTAAGATTGCAGATACTTCTGCCGGTTTTACTTCTGCCATTTTTTTTAGGAGCCCCTCCAACCTCCCCAAAGGGGAGGCTTTTGAAGCACTTTGTTTTAGGTTAATTAATAATTATTATTTTCAATTTCTTGCTTTAGCCACAATGTCTCCTCCCCTTTGGGGAGGTCGGGTGGGGCCTAAATTTCTTTTATAAAAGGATTCTCGTTAAAGCTGCGTTTTAATAAATTTAATTTTCTTGCGATGCTTGCATCAATTTGATTGTCGCCTACACGTAAAATAAATCCACCGATAATATTTTTATCAATTTTTTCTTCTAATACTACTTCACTTGTACTTGCTCCTTTCACAAGCTCCATTACTTTTTTACGTGTTGTTTCATCCAATCCGCTTGCAGAAGTAACTACTGCTGTTAAAATTTTCTTTTTCTCTTTGTATTGATTCACAAACTCACTTGCAATTTCTGCTAAATAGATTTCTCTTTTTTTCGCAGTAATTAAATGAATGTATGCATCGGTAACCTTATTTAATTTTCCAGAAAATATTTCCTTTAAAACAGCTTGTTTTTTATCTGTTTTGATAAGCGGACTTTTTAAGAATGTTACAAAATCGTGATTTGATTTACATAAATCCACAATTGTTTTCATGTCGGCATACGCTTTTTCCAACGAACCTTGCTCTATCGTAAGGTCGATGAATGATTTTGCGTATCGTGATGCTACTCTTGTTCCTTGCATTTGGCCCCTCCTAACCTCCCCAAAGGGGAGGAATTAAGTACTTTTAATGTTTTTATTTTTATAGCTCAACTCTCCTCCCCAAAGGGGAGGAGAGTTGAGCTTCTTAGTTAAGATTAACGTCTTTTAATAACGTGTTTACTAATGATTTTTGTTTTTCGTCAGAAGACAATTCTGATTTCAAAATTTTCTCTGCAATTTCTATTGATAAAGTTGCTACTTGATTTTTCAATTCAGTGATTGCAGCCATTTTTTCGTTTTGAATATTTTCACGTGCAATCGTCAACATTCTTTCTCCTTCTTTTGTTGCAATTCCTTTTGCATCGACAATCATTTTTTCTCTGATTTCACGTGCATCTTTCAAAAGTTGATCGCGCTCGTTTCTTGCATCAGCCAAAATTTTCTCATTACTAGATTGCAATGCTTTCATTTCCTCTTTTGCATTTTCAGCAGCATCTAAAGCATTTTGAATGGATGCTTCTCTTTCGTGCAACATATTCAAGATTGGCTTCCATGCAAATTTCTTAAGGATTAACATAATCAATCCGAAGGAAATTACCATCCAAAAAATAAGACCAAATTCGGGTTTAACTAATTCCATTTTTTTTAGTTTAAAGTTTCAATGTTTAATGTTTAAAATTTTTGAACTTTTTATTTTTTATAGTGAACAAAAATTTATTTGTCCGTTTTGATTCGTTTAAAAATCTGTATTGCAACCAACCGTTGCAATACAGATAATTTGTTTTCGATTACTTCAAGAAAATAACAAGAAGTCCGATTACCATTGCGAAGAACGCAGCACCCTCAACAAGAGCAGCCGTCAAAATCATGTTTGAACGAATGTCGTTGATAGCCTCCGGTTGACGAGCGATAGATTCTAACGCACTTCCACCGATACGACCAATACCAAGTCCAGCACCTACTGCAGCTAAACCAGCACCTAAACCAGCGATACCGTAACCGATACCAACGTTAGCTCCTGAGTCAATTGCATTTAATAAAATTGATGATAACATAGTGTTTTGTTTTTATTTTTCCTCTGATTTAATAAGCTGCCAAAGGAATTCAGCTGTAATAACCTCTCCTTGTCCTTCGATTACGCTCAGGATGACAGAGAGATAAGGGTTATATGTTAAAAATTTCTACTGTGATCGTGATCATCATGCGGGTTGTGCTTATCATGCCCTTCATCAATTGCAGAGCCGAAATACATCGCTGCTAACAAAGTAAACACGTAAGCTTGTAAGAATGCTACTAGCAATTCCAACATTCCCATAAAAATGGTAAATGCTACTGAAAATACCCCAACGCCCCAACCTAACCCTGTACTCATTTCAGCAAAAATAAATATCAAACTAAAAAATGATAATGCGATGATGTGACCCGCCAACATGTTTGCAAACAATCGAATCATCAACACAAATGGCTTCAAAAACATTCCAAAAATTTCAATTGGTGTTAATAATACCAATACCCCAACGGGAACACCTGGCATTGCAAAGATATGTCTCCAATAATGTTTGTTTGCTGTTACCAATGTTATTACAAAAACAATTGCTGCTAACACCATTCCAATAGCAATATTTCCTGTAACATTTGCTCCGCCCGGTAAAATTGGAATCAAACCCAATAAATTACTAATCCAGATGAAAAAGAAAACAGTAAGTAAAAATGGAAGGTATTTTTTATGTTTTTTTTCTCCGATAGCAGACTTTGCAATGTCGTCTCTCACAAAAATAATTAGGGGCTCAACTAATGATTGCATTCCTTTTGGAGCGCTACCTGGGTTTCTAGAATAGACTTTTGCTACTGAAATAAAAATCCAAAGCATTAATCCAAACGTAATAAAAATGGACATTACGTTTTTTGTTATCGACAAATCATAAATGTCTCTATTGGTATCATTTTTTGATTGAACAATTTCGTCAGAGGGTTCTATTCCAAACGCTTCTAGTTCTTCGTTAGCGACTTCGTTGTGTGGGATAATATGGTTGCCTTCTAAACGATAACCATGATAACCTTTGGTTCCATGTTCAAACCGGCTTGATAGAAAAACATCAAAACCCTTTTCGGTATCATAAATAATAATAGGAAGAGGAACAGACAGGTGGCCGGCAATATGCCAATCGTGTGAATCAGAAATGTGCTCAATAATTAATTTCCCGGCATTAAATTTTTCATTTCCTTCCTCATCATGTTTTGGTTTTGCTGTTGAAGTTGCTTGGGATTTATAGTCTTTTTCTTGAGGTTCGTAAGCAAGTACCGAAAGGCTGGTAAAAAGCAGTACAAAAAGGATTGAAAAATGCTTGAAGATATTGATTCTATTCGCCATTACATAAAATACGTTACACTGTTTTTCAAATTCGGGTGCAAATTTAGAAAATTAAACCCGACATTTAAAATAAAAACACCTTTTTTTTGATGATTTCTATTAATAGGAATATGGCTAATACAAAGGGGTGGAATCGGGCGACAAAAAATTATTTTTTGAAATGACGCATCAGTGTAACTACCTCAAATCCACTATATAAAAAGTAGGTAATCAAAAAACAAATTATGAATCCTTGAGCGGTTTCACGGTTGGATAATCCATAAGCTAAAATAATGATTAAATAAGCGAATAGTTTAAGGGCCGTCATTCCCATAAAATACGTCACAAATTTTCTAGGGTCTTTTTCCGACACTTTTACCAAAAGAACATGAATAAATGCTGTAGTTAAAATAA
>JAYVZC010000105.1:0-5012 GCA_043783695.1 Bacteroidota bacterium | reverse complement strand
TTTAAACTGCCCGTTACTATTGAGTTAAAATAAAATGGGAGCTTCTTTTTTCAAAGAAACCCCCATTCGGGTGGCCAATGGGAATGAAGTTGAACACTTTTTAAGGATTATTGAAAAAATAATGAATAAAAAACCTATTTAAGTTTTTTAACAAAATCAATAACATCAATCTTTATTAACTCCCAATGTTTTTCTCTTAAGCATACCGGATCAAAATCACCATCAGCGCCTTCAAACTGTACAAAATTCTTTTTTAATAATACTTTATCATGACCATAAGGATATCGTTTTTCGTGTAACGAAAACATTTCATCTATACCATACTCATCCATTAGCTCATGAATATCCCAAAAATCTTTTTTACGGCCACCTCTTTGTATTACATCTAATTTCATTGCAATAATTTCCTCAACACTTGCAAGGCGAATATTATCAATCACGACAACAGCATCCATAAACTCATCCGTGTAAAAAACATCAAGCTTAATGCTATCGTCCTGACTTTCTCCTACAAAATAAGATTTACCAAAACCGATTATATCATCATTACTAGTATCAACGTAGGGATAGTTCGCTCGCAAAAAAGAATCAATCTTACTAAAATCAATTGAATCATAAGGTGCATCCGTAAATAAATCAATATCAACCGATTCTCTATGACCTCTGTACAAACTTAATCCGGTTCCACCAACCAATCTAAATTCGTCAAACTCTTTGGCTGCCATTAAGGTTTTCAAAACACTCAACAACAAAGGAGTTACTGTTTTATAAAATAAACTATTTGCCATACAATTTTAAAATTCCATTTACAATATCTTTACCATAAAAACGCGTAATCTCTTTTTTTTCAATTTCATTACCCCGCTCAAACACTCTTTTTATAACTGCTTTTTTTTGTTTTTCCCAAGCAATCTTCTCCATTTTTGTATCCCAAAATAATACTGATCTTAATTTTGTAAAATCCGGATGATCCGTATTTTGTCTTCTTTTCTCTTCTTCGATATCATAATAAACCTGTAGAATCATAAAATAACCCTCTTCCATACCTAGAGCATGCTCTATCTTTAAGGCTAAAGGAGTATTCATCTTTCGTTTTCCCTTAGTTATTGAAACGAGCGTTTGTGGAAATTCCTGCAAAGAAAGTGCAAAACGACCCTTACCCATCTTGCGTTGCTTCAATTCTCGTTCCAGTATAATACCTGGATGAATGCCTTTTATGATTTGAATATTTGATTTCATAGTACAAATATAAACAATTTTGTTTACACAAATACTATTGCATGGAATAAAATTGCAACACTAATTAATTCCGTTTAGAACTTTGTAACAATAGATATTGCTCGTCAGCTTTTTTAACAATGGAATCGACAAATATTTTAGCTAGCATACTTATGAATTTTATTTCCTCTTGTGATAGCCCTTTTAGATGATCTTTTTTCTTTGACATTTTATTACGTTTTAATTTCAAACTTAATAAAAAACTTTCACCCCGATTGGGGCTCGAACAAAACAAAAGTCTTTATTTACAAGCCTTTGGGGTTAAAAAAATAAATCAACAGAATTATCAATGAAATTTATTGAACTCGACTAGAAGGAAAATTTTACTCGAACAGCCCGTTACTATTGAGTTAAAATAAAATGGGAGCTTCTTTTTTCAAAGAAACCCCCATTCGGGTGGCCAATGGGGCTCGAACCCACGACCCTCGGTACCACAAACCGATATTCTAACCAACTGAACTATGGCCACCATAGTATTTTGAGGGTGCAAAGATAGAATTTTTTGTAATTGAACGAAACATTAAACCAAATATTTGCCCCATTTAAGAACATATACCCATCATATTTTGTTAATTTCGTAGCAAAATGGATGAACAAAACCAAAATACTACCCTACACATAGAAGGCATGGATTGCGCCAATTGTGCTACTGGCATTACCAAAAGTCTTCAAAAAAGCGGAATGGAAAACGTTCATGTTGATTTTGCTACCGGTGAAGCGGTATTTCATATCAATGACAAAAACACTCTGAAACCCGCTATAAAAGGAATAGAAAGCCTAGGTTATAAAGTTATTGATAGTAAGCTTAAAGCGGAAAACGAAGGCAAACTTTCTACTATTGAAAAACGTTTTTACTTTACTCTTCCTTTTACCATTGTGCTCTTTTTTAGCCACATGATTTTTAGTCACGATTTTATCCTAAATAAACCTTTTGTTCAGCTTATTATTTGTCTTCCTGTTTTTATTATTGGGATAATGCAATTTGGAAAAAGTGCTTTCGGATCCGTAAGGATTGGTGTTCCAAATATGGATGTGCTTATTTTTATTGGCTCCACGGCTGCATTTATATACAGCTTGGCGGGAATGTATTTATACGATGCTCATCAAACCATGCCAGGCGGCAGGCAAGCTCACGATTTTCTTTTTTTTGAAACTACTGCTACTATTATTACACTCGTTTTGTTAGGAAATGTACTGGAACATCGCTCGGTGAAACAAACTACTTCTGCTATCAAAGACTTATCTGCTTTAAGCGTAAGCACTGCAAAAATTGTAGGGTTGCAATTTGGTAAGGAAGTGATAACGGAAATTAATTACAAAGACATTCCAGTTGGTGCTATTTTGCAAGTAAATACGGGGGATAAGATTCCTGTGGATGGAGAAATTATTTTAGGAGATGCTAGTATTGACGAGGCCATGTTAACAGGGGAAAGCATTCCTTCTGAAAAAACAATTGCGGACAAAGTAATTGGCGGAACTATTTTGCTGAGTGGTAATTTTCGAATGCGTGCCGAAAAAGTTGGGAATGATACTACTCTTTCTAAAATAATTGATCTAGTTAAAAAAGCTCAACAAGCAAAACCTAACATTCAAAAATTAGGTGATAAAATAAGTTCCATTTTTGTTCCTATTGTTTTAGGAATTTCTATTCTTACTTTTTGCATTTCATTTTTTGTATTTCATGTTGCTTTGCAAGATGCTATAATGAGAAGTATCGCAGTACTTGTCATATCTTGTCCTTGTGCTATGGGATTAGCAACACCTACAGCGGTAATGGTTGGAATTGGACGAGCTGCAAAAAGAGGAATTTTAATTAAAGGTGGAAATACTTTAGAAGAGTTTGCTAAAATTAAAAATATTGTTTTTGATAAAACAGGAACTCTAACAACTGGAGAATTTCAAATAAAAAATATTACTTATCATAATAGTACCGAACAAGAAGTGAAAGAAATTTTATTTCAGTTAGAGCAACATTCCTCCCATCCTATCGCAAAATCAATTGTAAAAGAATTAAAAGGAACAGCTGTTACAAAAGTGTTTACAAACATCAGCGAAGAAAAAGGACAAGGAATTACAGCTATTGATACTGATAAAAACGAATATAAAATTGGTTCATATAAAATTGCAAAGCATTTAAGTAAAGATGATACACATAATGTATACATTCTAAAAAATGATACATTAATTGCAACATTGGATTTAGCAGATGAGTTAAAAGCAAATGTGAAAGAAACTATTTTATCGCTACGAGTAGCCGGAATCAATAGTATTTTACTGAGTGGTGATAACAAAGCTAAGTGTGCTGCACTCGCAAATAAGGCAGGAATTACAACCATATACAGTGAACAAACTCCTTCACAGAAATTAGAAATTATAGAAAAATTAAATTCAAAAAATTCTACTGCTATGGTGGGTGATGGAATAAATGATGCACCTGCATTGGCAAAAGCGAGTGTTGGAGTTTCTTTAAGCAATGCAACACAAGTTGCTATTCAGTCGGCACAAATAATTTTATTAAAGCACAACGATTTGTCATCACTTGCTGAAGCACATTTAATTAGTAAACATACGTTAACCACTATCAAACAAAATTTATTTTGGGCATTTTTTTATAATGTTGTTGCTATTCCAATTGCCATAGCAGGACTTATGAATCCAATGGTTGGTGCTTTGGCAATGGCTTTTTCGGATGTGATTGTCATAGGGAATTCGATTAGATTAAAAACAAAGAAACTCAAATAATCTTCATGAAAAAGATTGCAAAAAAGATAGCTGATAATTTAGGTTACAAAATTACCAAAAAGGGTGAAGAGATGCTGTGCGATGGAATTCCAATAGATATTATTGATCGAAAATTTATAACATTATTTAAAGAATGTGAGCCATACACGTTTACAACTATTGAACCAATGTATTCATTGTATCAATCTGTTCAATACGTAATTAACAATAATATTCCCGGAGATTTTGTAGAATGTGGAGTTTGGAAAGGCGGAAGTGCAATGCTTATTGCAAAAATATTGCTTATTTCAGGCATAAAAAATCGAAAAATTTATTTATATGATACATTCGAAGGTATGTCGGAGCCAACCGATAAAGATGTCGATTTTAAAGGAAAAAACGCCAACATATTATTAAAAAGAACAGATAAATTTGTCGAAAAATCTGTTTGGTGTTATAGCTCAATTGATGAAGTAAAAAACAATCTCTACTCAACAAATTATCCAAAAGAAAATTTAATTTTTGTAAAAGGGAAAGTAGAAAACACAATTCCTCAAACAATCCCAAACCAAATAAGTTTATTACGATTGGATACCGATTGGTACGAATCTACCTATCACGAATTTGTTCATTTATTTCCAATACTTTCAAAACAGGGTGTGTTAATCATTGATGACTACGGTCACTGGAAAGGTGCAAGAGAAGCAACCGACAAATATTTCAAAGAAAATAATATCACTATTTTATTGAACAGAATTGATTATACCGTGCGTACCGGAATCAAAAATTAATGACGATTAAAAAGTTAAATATTCTTTTTTTATCGAGTTGGTATCCCAATAGGGTATTACCTACGCTTGGTAATTTTGTTCAGAAACATGCTGAGGCGGTTGCTATGCAGGCTAATGTTATTGCCTTGTTTGTTTGCCCCGATGTTAATAACAAACAAAACTATGAAGTGGTGGAGTCTAATTTAAATAATGTTCATTCAATAAACGTTTATTATAAAAAAG
>JAYVZC010000104.1:0-11709 GCA_043783695.1 Bacteroidota bacterium | reverse complement strand
CATACATTTGCTCGGTAAACAATTTACATTTTTCTGAATCACCGATCTTCGTAAAAGTGTTCAAAGAAATTTGCATGACATAACCAACACCACCGGCATCAATTACAACATATGTTGGTGTTTTCTCTACTAATTTTCCTTCAACGTGATAAATCATAAGACCGAGCCCCTCTCTTAAATCTCTCCCCAAAGGGGAGAGGTAATTGTAAATAAAAAAATTTACTAATCAATACTTCTTTAACAAAGACGCACAAATAAAAAATAGTTGCCTGTCTTTTTACACCCAACAGCTCCTCCCCTTCGGGGAGGTCGGGTGGGGCCTATCTCTTCGCTTGTGCATCTACCACAGCTATCGTTACCATGTTCACAATTTCTCTCACCGAACTTCCCAATTGTAAAATGTGTACCGGTTTTTTCATTCCTATCAATACAGGTCCAATTGCTTCTGCACCGCCCATTTCCTGGAGCAGTTTGTATGCAATATTTCCTGCTGCAAGATTTGGAAAAATAAGTGTGTTTACTTTTTTATCAATTAAATCAGAAAATGGAAATTGCTCTTTCAGCAATTCATCATTCAATGCAAAATTTGCCTGCATCTCTCCATCTACAATCATTCCCGGATAGTTCTTGTGTAATATTTCTGTTGCCTCACGCATTTTGTTTGGCACATCTCCTTCTGCAGAACCAAAGTTGGAATAGGATAATAAAGCAATGCGTGGAGTAATATTAAATTGTTTTACACTATTTGCAGTCAATACAGTAATGTCCACCAAATCCTGAACCGTTGGATTCACATTCATGGTAGTATCAGCAAAGAAATACGGACCTTGCTTTGTGTTCATGATGTACATACCGGCCACACGTTTTACGCCTTCTTGCACACCAATAATTTGTAATGCAGGGCGAATAGGATCAGCATATTTTCTGGTCAAGCCAGATATCATTGCATCTGCGGCACCCGTTTCCACCATCATTGCACCAAAGTGATTTCTTTCTTTCATCACTTTACGCGCTTCATACAATGTGAATCCTCTTCGTTGGCGTTTTTTGAAAAATAAATCTCCGAATGCACTTCTTCTGTCATCTTCGGATTTAGCACGAGGATCGATGATTGGAATATCCCCCAAATCAAGACTATTATCTGCAATTAATTTTCTAATTTTTTCTGCATCGCCTAAAAGTATTGGTTTTGCAATCCCTTCATCATATACTTGTTGAGCAGCTTTTAAAATTTTATAATGATCGGCCTCCGCAAATACAACACGTTTCGGATTTTGTTTTGCTTTGTTAGTGATGTTACGAATGAGTTTATTATCCAATCCCAAACGGTTGATCAACTCCTGAACATAGCCCTCCCAATTGGTAATTTGATGTTGAGCAACCCCCGATTCCATTGCAGCTTTCGCAACAGCAGGAGCAACGGTATATATCAAACGAGGATCAATAGGTTTGGGAATTATATACTCCGGACCAAACGTAATATTTTTAGAGTCGTATGCTAAGTTCACCGTTTCAGGAACGACTTCTTTAGCAAGATTTGCAATAGCATACACAGCAGCCAATTTCATAGCTTCGTTAATTTGTGTAGCACGAACATCCAAAGCACCGCGGAAAATAAATGGAAAACCCAAAACGTTATTTACTTGATTAGGATGATCGGAACGACCTGTAGCCATAATAATATCGGGGCGAGCAGCCATTGCATCGGCATACGGAATTTCAGGATCAGGATTCGCTAATGCAAATACGATAGGACGTTTTGCCATCGACTGAATCATTTTCTGACTCACTACATTTCCTTTTGAAAGACCAACAAACACATCGGCATCTTTCATTGCATCTTCCAATGTTTTTGCTTTTTTATTGGTACTTGCAAAAAACAACTTTTGTCCGTCTAAATCATCACGATCAACTGTTAAAACACCTTTGCTATCCAACATTAAAATGTTTTCTTTTTTTGCCCCAACCGCAATGTAAAGCTTAGCGCAAGAAATGGCAGATGCTCCTGCACCGTTTACAACAATTTTTACTTTATCTATTTTCTTTTTTGCAACCTCACAAGCATTGAGCAATGCTGCGGCAGAAATAATGGCTGTTCCATGTTGATCATCGTGCATCAAAGGAATTTTTAATTCCTCTTTTAATCTGCGCTCAATTTCAAAACATTCGGGAGCCTTGATATCTTCCAGATTAATTCCGCCAAAAGTAGGGGCAATGGCCTTTACAGTATTTACAAAAAGATCGATATCGGTTGCGTCCACTTCAATGTCAAACACATCGATATCAGCAAATATCTTAAACAATAAGCCTTTCCCTTCCATAACCGGCTTGGAAGCCAAAGCGCCAATATTTCCAAGACCAAGAACAGCTGTACCGTTTGAAATAACGGCCACTAAATTGCCTTTTGCGGTGTATTTGTACACATCTTCCGGATTCTTTTCAATTTCCAAACAAGGCTCTGCAACTCCGGGAGAATAGGCTAATGAAAGATCTCTTTGAGAACTATGGGGTTTCGTAGGAACAACTTCAATTTTTCCAGGTCTTCCCTGAGAGTGATAATCCAATGCATCCTGCTTTCTTAATTTTGCCATTTCTAGGTAATTTTTTTGAATTGCGAATATAACAAATTCTCAATAAATACAAGATGTTTAGTTCAAATTGAGGGTATAAAATTGCCTTTTCGAGAATAATATTTACTTTAGCAGTAAATGAAACCTAAATTAGTTGTATTTACAGGTGCTGGAATTAGTGCTGAGAGCGGAATAAAAACCTTTCGCGACAGTGGTGGATTGTGGGAAGAGTTTGATATAAATGAAGTGGCTACTCCGCAAGCTTGGAATAAAAACAAAGCACTAGTTCTCGATTTTTACAACAAGCGCAGGAAACAAGTATTAGACGCTCAACCCAATAAAGCACATTTTGCTTTGGTAGAACTTGAAAAAAAATATGATGTGCAAATTATAACTCAAAACATTGATGATTTGCACGAGCGTGCCGGTTCAAAAAAAGTACTTCATTTACATGGAGAAATAATTAAAAGTCGTAGTAGCACTGATGAATCACTCGTTTATAAAATAAAGGGAGATGAAATAAAGTTAGGCGATAAATGTGAAAGAGGCTCCCAGCTTCGTCCGCACATTGTTTGGTTTGGAGAAATGGTACCTATGATGAGTACCGCAAATAGTATTGCTGAAAAAGCAGCTATTTTTATTGTAGTAGGAACCTCCATGGCAGTTTATCCTGCTGCAGGAATTATTGATTATTCACCTCAACAAATTCCGAAATATTTAATCGACCCTAGCGACATAAAAGTGACCGGAATTGCTAACCTAACTATTATCAAAGAAAAGGCCAGTATTGGTTTACCAAAACTGGCTTTAGACCTTTTGAAATAAATACGGATAACGAATCAAAACGAATTTTACGAACCTGTCTGCAGCAGGCAGGTCTGTGTTTGCTATTTGGAGCTTACAACTAATTTCTTGGTTGAAATAACTTTCCCATCAACCCAAAACGAGTTGGATATAAATCTGCTCAATGAATCAATTAAGATTCGGTAACAAAAATTCAAAAAATATACTACAAGCTTGTAGTTTATAGCGAATCTATGTGGTTAAATTAATAACTTTGTGAAAATGAAAAAATTCATAATCCTCTTTATTTTTTTTACAATTGCTTTTGTCGCACAAGCACAAAATAAATTCAGAGCCGGACTTAAAGCAGGGATTTCTACAAGTCAGGTTGAAGGCGATACCTATGGCGGATTTGACAAGTTTGGTTTTGATGGCGGAGGAACACTAAATGCAAAACTAAATGAGAAATGGGCGGCACAATTTGAAATTTTATTTATTCAAAAAGGAAGCAAACATATTGGTGACGCAAATAAAGGTGATTTGAGTTTTTATTTAATGCAGCTAAACTATGTGGAAGTTCCATTGTTATTGCAATACAAACAAAAGAAATTTACTTTTGAAATTGGACCCGGAATAGGTTATTTGATAAGTTCAAAAGAATATGATCAGAATGGTGAAGTAATAAATGCTGTTCCATTTCACACCACAGAAGTAAGTGCAAGCATTGGAATTAATTATCAGATTTATAAAAATTTAGGAATGACTTGGCGCTATACTAATTCAATGCTTCCCATTCGACAATACGCTTCCGGGGCGAGTTTTTGGTTTAATCCGGGGCAAAGAAATAACGTGATAGCATTTACTTTAACTTATACATTTGGAAATGTCGAACAACCATAAACATAAGATCATACTTGCAATAACGGGCGCTAGTGGAGCTATCTATGCAAATGTATTATTGGAAAAATTACAACAACTGCACGAACAAATAGAAACTGTTGGAGTAGTTATGAGCGACAATGCAAAAGATGTATGGAAATTTGAATTGGGAAATACCGATTACGAAAAACTTCCTTTTAAAATTTATACTAAATCCGATTTTTTTGCCCCCTTTGCATCGGGCTCCGCAAAATACACAACCATGATTATTTGCCCTTGTTCTATGGGAACATTGGCAAGAATTGCAAGCGGTATCTCCAACGATTTAACAACTAGAGCGGCAGATGTTGTTTTGAAAGAGCGAAGAAAGCTGATTCTAGTGACGCGCGACACACCGCTTAGCCTCATTCACATCAACAACATGAAAACTGTAACAGAAGCAGGCGGAATAATTTGTCCTGCAAGCCCTTCCTTTTACAGCAAACCTCAAAGCTTTGAGGAATTAGCTTCTACAGTAATCGACAGAGTGTTAGACCTTGCTGGATTGGAACTAGCTTCTTATCGCTGGGGCGAAAAAGGCTAGAACTGAAAAATTATTTCACCCCTCTGGGGTTCTGTATACTTTTCAACTTGCTCATTCTATTACTATAATTACCCCTCCGGAGCAAATGTTTTCAATTATCATGGCTCCAGAGGAGTTAAATAGTAATAGCAATCAAGAAGAAAGATTTCATTTAAAACTCCGGAGGAGTGGTATTGCAAATGATTGTTCGATAGTTCAAAACAATTATTTATTCTATCATTCTCTTCTCAAAAATTCCTTTACCATTTTTTAACACTCTTTAAATGAAAAGTATTTTTTTTAAAAAGTAACTTTGTGCTTGACTTTTCGTTTTAAATGATGTAATTTAGTTTCGGTAATATTTAGAGTAGTAACCCCTTAATACAAAGAGTATGTTTGAATTAAGTAAAAACATATTGCAAAAAGTGAGTTTTGATAAAGCACTTTTTAGCAAAGAATTAAAGAAAGCTGTTAAATGGCTTAGACCTGAAGAGAAAGCATTATTAATGATTTGGTGCTTAACTACATTCGGACATCAATACAAAGATGTGATTAACGAAGTTTATAAAACGGTTGTTAAGTCTTAATCCTTCGAATCCACTCAGGGTGACAATTTAATACTATTTCAGAAATTCTACATTCCGTTTTAATCCTGCAAACTTAGTTCGCTTTACTGCTGAATCTTTAAACACGCGTCTAAAGGTTTCTTCGGTAAGCTCCTCCCAATCTTGCTTTTTCATACCTAATAGTTTTGCATTGGCTTTAAAATGTGGTTCTGCATGTGGTTTTGAAAAGCTGTTCCATGGACAAACATCTTGACAGATATCGCAACCAAACATCCAATTATTAAATTTTCCTTTTACATCATTCGGAATATTTTCTTTTAGTTCAATGGTAAAATAAGAAATGCATTTACTTCCATCTACGACATAAGGCGCAACAATAGCATCTGTAGGACATGCATCAATACATTTAGTGCATGTACCGCAGTAATCTTTTATTGCTCCATCATATTCCAAATCCAAATCCACAATCAATTCGGCAATAAA
The DNA here is from genome assembly GCA_043783695.1 of Bacteroidota bacterium. GTDB lineage: Bacteria > Bacteroidota > Bacteroidia > 2-12-FULL-35-15 > 2-12-FULL-35-15 > 2-12-FULL-35-15. Next base: position 5,866 of record JAYVZC010000104.1, on the reverse strand, counting down.
ATAAAATGAACCGCTTGATTTATTTATGAGATTACTATTTTTTCCAATCCAACCCAAGCCGCTTTTTTTTGCCCATGCTTTGTCTAAAACAGGTGCTGAATCTACAAATGCTCGTCCATCCACTTCTCCAATATTTTCTTTAATGAATTCTAAAAGCAGATTTAGTTTTTCTTTGATTACTAAATGATAATCTTTTCCGTATGCATACTTACTAATTTTCGGAGCGGATTCATCAACTTGTTTTTCGGATGGATAATAATTCAACAAAAGTGAAATGACTGATTTTGCTCCAGGGACAAGCAATCGGGGATCTAATCTTTTATCGAAATAGTTTTGCATGTATGACATTTGTCCATGCATATTATTATTCAACCAATTTTCTAATCGTGGTGCTTCTTCTTCTAAAAAATCTGCTTTGGAAATACCAACGTAATCGAAACCTAGTCGTCTGGCTTCGGATTTAATGAGAGTAGTATATTTAGAGGATGAATTCAAGAGGGTTAATTAAGTTGATTTTGCTAATTTTGTTAAATTAAGGTAGACCTAAATTAACCCAATTAACTTTTTTCTTATTTAACTATTTAATATCAAATAAACTTCCATTTAATCCGCGAGGGATTTTACCTAGATGTTTGTAAGCTTGATCGGTGGCTTCTCTTCCGCGAGGTGTGCGGACTAAATATCCTTCTTGAATTAAAAAAGGTTCGTAAACTTCTTCTATGGTTCCTGCTTCTTCTCCAACTGCTGTAGATATTGTAGTTAATCCAACAGGACCTCCTTTAAATTTTTCTATCAGTGCAGAAAGAATCCGAATATCCATTTCATCCAATCCATTTTTATCTACGTTTAATGCAGATAAACCAATGTGTGCAATTTCTAAATCAATAGAACCATTGCCTTTTATTTGTGCGAAATCTCTGATACGTCTCAATAGAGCGTTCGCAATACGAGGTGTACCGCGACTTCTACGAGCAATTTCATTTGCTGCATCATCTGTGATGGGAACATTTAAAATTCCGGCAGCACGCACAATAATTTTCTTCAGCAATTTAGAATCATAGTAATTCAAACGAGAATTGATTCCGAAACGAGCTCTTAACGGAGCGGTAAGTAATCCACTTCGGGTAGTTGCACCAATTAAAGTAAATGGATTTAATTTGATTTGAACACTTCTTGCATTTGGACCGCTATCAATCATGATATCGATTTTATAATCTTCCATTGCAGAATATAAATACTCTTCAACGATAGGACTCAAGCGATGAATTTCATCAATGAATAAAACATCGTGCTCTTCCAAATTGGTTAACAAACCTGCTAAATCGCCTGGTTTATCAAGCACTGGACCCGAAGTAATTTTTATGCTTACTCCTAATTCGGATGCAACAATATTTGCTAAAGTAGTTTTTCCTAATCCCGGAGGACCGTGCAACAGAATGTGATCAAGCGCTTCGCCACGTTGCTTTGCAGCTTGCACAAATATTTTTAGATTTTCAACAACTTCAAACTGACCGGTAAAATCATCAAACTCAGCAGGACGCAATACTTTTTCGAACTCTTTTTCAGAAGAGCCTAAGTTATCAGCGTCTGGATTGATGTTTGGATTCATATAATTGAGTTAAAAAAATTCTCGCTCTTCGACTACGATCAGGGTGACAGCTCTAAATGACACACAATTATCATTTCACTGTATACTAAATACTACTTAAGCATAATGCTAGTTTGTCCAACAATCACATCGTCACAAATAATATCTATAAGATATTTGCCGGGAATAAAACCCGTAGGACTAGGGCAAAGTACATCAACTGCAACTTCTTCATTTGTATAATTGATGTCTTGTTTTGCAGCATAATAACCTTTTGAACCATTGAATTTTACCATGTTTCCTTCATCTGCCGACTTGCAGATTTCTTTTCCATCGGGCGACAGCAATCGAACATAAACAGGTTTCACACCTTTCTTAGCAATTTTATTTTCTCCCATTACAAACGAAACTTTTATTCTCTCAACACGAGAAGCTTTAGTAGTTTGAACTTCTTTTTTTCCTCCTGATTTAAATTTTACACCTTTCACTGTAGGATTTTCCGCTTTTAAAATAGAACCAATGTTTACTGTTCCTTGTAAAACTTCTTTGTCTTTTGTTAATTGAGTTGTTACACTTTTTTCAGCGGTTAAATCCGCAGACACTTTATCTTTTTCAGCAACAATTACTTTATTCAAAGTATTTAATGAATCAATTTCAACCACAAAATGTTTCATGATGGAACGTAATGTTTCTGTTTCTTTTCTAAGTTTAGCAATGATATATGAATCGTTTTTGTGTTTTTCTGCTTGAATAATTAATTCGGCAATTTCTGCTCTTTTAGCTTCTAAATCGGCTTGTACCAATTTGTCGGAGGATGATAATTTTGAATATTCATCTTGTAATCTTAAAAGATCGGCTTTTACGTTGTCACGTTCAATTATTATTTCCTCTTTTTCATGAATAACAACAATTGCTCTGTTTTTTTCTTTCCACCATAACCAGCCAAATACAGCATTTCCGCCCAATAATAATATCAGGAGAATTAATAAAATTTTATTATTTGACTTTTTTTCTTCTTTAATAGGTTCCATATTTAAATGTTTGTTTATTTTCGACACACAAAAGTAATACTTTTTAGCCTTATCACACAAAAACTTATGCTGAACGACTTTATTTCACTGATATTTCCACAAGTATGCGTATCCTGCGGGAATAGTTTGTATAAGAACGAACAAACCATTTGCACTTACTGCGTTTATCACCTTCCAAAAACCAACTTCCATTTGGATAACGACAATCCGATAGCTAAAATTTTCTGGGGGCGCATAAATATTCATTCGGCAGGATCTTTTTATGGTTTTAACAAAGGAGGACGAGTTCAGCGCCTTATTCACCAATTAAAATACAAAGGCAGAAAAGAAGTTGGCTTTACTGTTGGTAAACTGTATGGCTACGAATTAAAAAAATGTGATAATTTTAATACTGTAGATACTATTATTCCTGTTCCACTGCATCCTAAAAAAATAAAACAAAGAGGTTATAATCAAAGTGAATCCTTTGCAGAAGGGTTAGCTGCAAGTATGGAAGTTGAATCCGATTTTAAAACCTTATTCCGTGCTTATGAATCGGAGACACAAACTAAAAAATCGCGTTTCAATCGTTGGCAAAATGTGGAATCTATTTTTCAATTGAAAGATTGGACTGCTTTAGAAGGAAAACACATTTTATTGGTTGATGATGTTGTTACAACAGGCGCAACGTTAGAAGCTTGTGCTCAAGTTTTAATGCAAATTCCAAGAATTAAGATTAGTGTGGCAACAATTGCTTATGCTAGTAATTAGTTCACTCCTACGGAGCTTTGGTTTTTTGGTTGTGTCTTTTTTTCTATTACTATTTATCCCCTCTGGGAATTTTTATAATGTTAATTGTTGGATTATATTAGATTGCCAACGGCTTCAAAACCACAATCGCATCGTCAATGGATTTAATATTCTCAAATGTCAGCGTTAATTTTCCATTGTTCTCTTTCATTTTACAAAGGCGTGCATTGTGTTGCACAAATTTTAATACTTTGGTAAACGTTTCGCTTTGATAGTATGCTGACTTTTGGTTTTGAATAAAATAACCTGTCATTCGGTTGTTCTTCAATAGTAATTTTTCAAAACCAATTTCCATGGCTAACCAACGCAAACGAATGGTGTGAATCAATTCTATGGCTTGTTCGGGAATAGGACCAAAGCGGTCTTTCAGTTGTGCTTCAAATTTTGCTAAAGCTTCTTCCGTATTTGAATCATCCAACTCTCTGTATAAATTCAATCGCTCCGTAATGTTGTTTACATATTCATCAGGAATCAAAATTTCCATATCAGTGTCGATCACACAATCGGAAATATATTGACTATGTTGTTTCAGAGTATATTTTTGTGAGCCTCCAACATTAGTATCTCTTAGTTCTTCGTGTTCCATTCTTAATTCCATAATGGCTTCATCCAAAATTTTCTGATACATCTCAAAACCAATTTCATTAATAAAGCCACTTTGTTCGCCACCCAATAAATTTCCTGCTCCGCGAATATCCAAATCCCGCATTGCAATACTGAATCCGCTTCCTAAATCAGAAAATTCTTCGATCGCTTTCAATCTTTTTCTTGCTTCGGGAGTTAATAAGGAAACAGGGGTTGTCAATAAATAGCAAAATGCTTTTTTGTTGGAACGCCCAACTCGTCCACGCATTTGATGTAAGTCACTCAAACCAAACATGTGTGCTTGATTGATGATGATTGTGTTTGCGTTGGAGATATCTAATCCTGCTTCAATAATTGTTGTTGCCACCAACACATCAAATGCTCCCTCTACAAAATCTAACATTACTTGTTCTAATTTATCTCCCTCTAATTGTCCGTGACCAATTGCAACTTTTGCATCCGGACATAATCTCTGAATCATTCCAGCTACTTCTGTAATATTTTGTACTCGGTTGTGTACAAAAAATACTTGTCCGCCTCGAGAAATTTCAAATGTAACTGCATCACGAATAATTTCTTCGTTAAAAGTATGCAACTCGGTTTGTACGGGATAACGATTAGGTGGAGGTGTATTGATAACCGATAAATCACGAGCGCCCATCATTGAAAATTGCAAAGTTCTCGGAATAGGAGTTGCAGTCAATGTAAGCGTATCGACATTTGTTTTGATTGTTTTCAATTTGTCTTTTACTCCAACACCAAATTTTTGTTCTTCATCAATAATAATTAATCCAAGGTCTTTGAATTTTACTCCTTTGCCAACAATGCCATGTGTGCCAATCAAAATATCCACTTTCCCTTCAGCAACTTTTTCCAGTGTTTCTTTTTGTTGTTTCGCAGAACGATAACGATTGATATAATCCACATTGCAGGGCAAATCTTTCAAACGTTCTTTAAATGTTTTGTAATGTTGCAAAGCGAGAATGGTTGTAGGAACTAAAATAGCCACTTGTTTACTGTCGGCTACCGCTTTGAATGCAGCACGTACAGCCACTTCTGTTTTTCCAAATCCAACGTCTCCGCAAACCAATCTATCCATTGGCCATTCACTTTCCATGTCTTTTTTTACATCTGCAGTCGATTTAATTTGATCAGGAGTATCTTCATAAATAAATGAAGCTTCCAATTCGTTTTGCAAATATGTATCTGGACTAAATTGAAAACCTTTTAATGCTTTTCGTTTTGCGTATAATTGAATTAAATCGTAAGCAATTTCTTTAACTTTTTTCTTGGTCTTTTGTTTTAAAGTGGCCCAAGTATTTGTTCCTAGTTTATTTATTTTTGGTTCAGCGCCTTCTTTGCCTGAATATTTTGCAATGCGATGTAATGAATGAATGCTAATATTTACAATATCGTAATCCTTGTAAACTAGTCGAATGGTTTCCTGAGTTTTTCCACCCACTTCAATGGTTTCCAATCCACCGTAACGACCAACACCATAATCGATGTGAGTAATATAATCTCCTGGATTTAATCCTTTGAGTTCTTTTAATGTAAGTGCTTCGTTCTTTTTTGAAAAACTGCTTTTTAAACGGAAGCGATGATAACGATCGAAAATCTGATGATCGGTATAACAAACCAGTTTTAATTCGTTATCCATAAATCCTTCGTGGAAAGGAGCAAAGCCTTCCACAAATGGTAAACGCGATTCGGTCTTCGAAACTTTTCCTATGTCTTCAAATATGGCATAGAGTCTTTCAATTTGTTTGTGATTTTCTGCGAAGATGATATTCTCGTATCCATTTTTTGTATTCGCATTTAAGTTGTCTAATAAAAAACTAAAATTTTTATTGAAACTCGGTTGCGGAGAAAA
>JAYVZC010000103.1:0-2067 GCA_043783695.1 Bacteroidota bacterium | reverse complement strand
GATCCAAACTGGTTAGCCGTTTTGGGATTTGTATTTTTGTTTATGAAAATAGTTGGCTTCATCTTTTTCTTCATGTGGATTCGTTGGACACTACCTCGTTTCCGATATGATCAATTGATGAACTTAGGGTGGAAAATATTAATTCCATTATCGATATTCAATATGGTATTAACTGGCGCATGGATGATGCGACATGAAATTATGGCTTATTTTTGGAAATAGTTGGCAGTTGGCAAAAGAAAGTAGTTGGCAAAGGGAAAAAAATAAAAACAAATAGTTCTTTTAATATATGGGAAGTTTTAGAGATTTGAATGTTTATAAAAAGGCGTTTGATTTATCAATGTTAATTTTTAAAGAATCAAAAAAATTTCCAAATGAAGAGAGGTTTGGCCTAAAGAGTCAAATTAGAAGATCATCTCGTTCTGTTTGTTCGAATGTTGGTGAGGGTTATAGAAAAAGACTTTATCCTGCTCATTTTGTAAGCAAATGTTCAGATGCAGATATGGAAAACAGCGAGACTCAGGTATGGTTGGATTTTGCTTTGGCTTGTGAATATATAGAGAAAGAGCAGTATGATGAATATTTAAAACGTTCTGAAGAAATAGGAAGGATGATCGGGCATATGATCGAGAATCCAGAAAAATATAAAGGAAAGCAATAAGTGATTTGCAAAAAGGGAATTAACTAAATTTAGTAAAAATATAAGGTTGAAAAGTAAGAAATCGGCAAAGTAATAACTAAAAACATTGCCAACTTTTTAAAATTGCCAACTGCCAATTGATAAGAAAATGCTTACAAACAGATCTCAAGTTGTTGTAAAAAAGGAAATGACGTTCATGGAAAGAATGTATCTCCCTGCTATTTTTGGCGGGATGATGATCACCATAAAACATTTTTTCAGAAAGTCGGTAACAATTAAATATCCGGAACAAACACGTGAGTTTAGCGGAATTTATCGCGGACAACATGTTTTAAAACGCGATGAAAATGGGGCCGAACGTTGCACCTCATGTGGATTATGCGCTGTAGCTTGTCCAGCAGAAGCGATTACAATGACATCCGCAGAACGTAAACCAGGAGAAGAGCATTTATACAGAGAGGAAAAATATGCAGCTACTTACGAAATTGATATGTTGCGTTGCATTTTCTGTGGCGATTGTGAAGAAGCTTGTCCGAAAGAAGCCATTTTTTTAACTGACAGAAAAGTTGATAGCTTTTATACTCGTAAAGAATTTATTTATGGCAAAGACATTTTAGTAGAATCAAAAGATAATCCGATTGATATAACAAAACGCCAAACACCAGATGTGAAAGAGTTTAAATTAGATAAACACTATGCACACAATCAAACAATTGATAAAAATAAAAAGACAAACGCTTCAGGTCATTAGTTTTCTAACAACTAACAACCAACAACAATATTATGATGGTAACATATTTATTTTATCTGCTTTCTTTTCTCGCAATCATGTTCGCGTTGATGGTGGTGTTTTCTAAAAATCCAATTCACAGCGTATTGTATTTAGTGCTTACTTTTTTTGCAATTGCAGGACATTATGTTTTGTTGAATGCACAATTTTTGGCAGCTGTTCACATTATTGTTTATGCAGGAGCCATTATGGTATTGTTCCTTTTCGTGATTATGCTTTTGAATTTGAATATAGGAACAGAACCACATAAAGGCGTCTGGCTCAAAGCAACTGCTGCTGTTGCATCAGGTTCTTTGTTGGTTGTTCTTGTGGGTTCTTTAAAAGGAGCGGCAAGTATTCAATCTCCAAACACTTTTAATTCAAGCATTGGACTAATTGAAAATTTAGGAAAAACATTGTTTAACGATTTTTTATTGCCCTTTGAAGTATCCTCTATTTTGTTGCTAGCAGCAATGGTTGGTGCAGTAATGTTAGGAAAGAAAAGTATTAAATAAAGCCTCACCCCTTAATCCCCTCTCCAAAGGAGAGGAGGTAATAGGTGATGGAGAATAAAAAAGTATTAATAAACGAAATTAAAGGTCCCGCATGTGCAGGATTGGAGGAGCCAAATGAGCGCAATACAAACAATTCCTTTAGA
>JAYVZC010000102.1:0-5042 GCA_043783695.1 Bacteroidota bacterium | reverse complement strand
CACAGTTAATATTGGTTCAGAAGTAGCATAAATTATTTTTAGGTTTTATTTTTATTAATCGAACTCAGGTTATTAGCAACGGGCTTTCCTTATTACGATTACAATCGGATAGATGAATACATGGAACTGTTCAAATATTTTATGAAAAATACTCATGGCTTACGCAGATTAGGTTCAGCCGCAACCGATTTAGCATACGTTGCTTGTGGACGATTTGAAGGATTTTATGAATATAGCTTACAGCCATGGGATGTTGCTGCTGGAGCATTCATTGTTCAACAAGCCGGTGGAAAAGTTACTGATTTTAAAGGCGAAGGAAATTATATCTTTGGGAAAGAAATTGTAGCAGGAAATGTTCTATTTTTTGATGAATTTTTAACTGTTGTAAAAACACATTTTAAATAATATGAAAGAAAAACCTAAAACCACTTGGGAATTCATAAAAATATATTTCCCTGACGTATGGCAATATATTGTAATTATTATCGTAATGATATTGGCTGCTATCTTTATTTTATAGGTTACAGATAACTAATCAGCCTGCCAGACGGACAGGAATTTACTAATCTTTGTGCAAAGTCAAATTATTATACAGATACCACAGATTTTTTCTCTTTCTTTTTTACAGATGAAATCATTGTAATAAAAAGTATCAACCTGCAAGAAATAAGTTTCAAACTTGCTTATCTGAGATTTTGACTCCGATAATCAAAATGTCATCTACCTGTTCAATATTCTTCTTCCAATTTTCAATGGTATCATTTAAAACAATTTTTTGCTCTTTCATAGATTCCGAATTTAATCTCAGCAGTAGCTCTTGCAGTTGTTTATATTTGAATTTTTTTCCTTTTGCTCCGCCAAACTGGTCAGCATACCCATCTGTAAAAGAATAAATCTGATCAGACGAACACAACCCAATAGACTTCTTACTAAAAGGAAGCATCTCTCCATTGAATTTTCCAACAGGAAATTTATCAGACTTATATTCCAACAATTCATTACCTGCCTGTCCGCCAGGCAGGTTTCTAACAATGTAAATCGAATTATTTGCACCCGCATATTCCAAAACCATTTGCTTTAAATCATAACAGCATATAGAAACATCCATTCCATCCTGTGAAATTTCATCAGCTCCTTCTGGGTTAACAGAACTAATGATCTCATCTCTCAATTGATTCAATATCTGATCGGGGGCGTAAACTTTCCTTTCTTTGACAATCTCATTCAGTTTTGAAACACCAATCAAACTCATAAAAGCACCAGGAACACCATGTCCAGTACAATCAGCAGCAACAACGATAATTTTTTTATCTTCCGTTTCAAGTGCCCAATAAAAATCACCACTTACAATATCTTTGGGTTTATATAATACAAAATGCTCCGGAAGATGCGCCTGCAGGTATTTGTCAGAAGTCAATATGGCCTTTTGGATGCGCTTAGCGTAGTTAATGCTATCGGTTATATCCTTATTCTTCTCTTCTATCAATTCATTCTTTTCCGTCAATTGCATGTTAGCAGACTGTTTCTGACGATATCCTCTCAAAATAAAAAAAGTAAGAAAAAGCAAAAGCAATAACCCTAGAGAAACGGAGTAAATTAAAATCTGTTGTTTATTCGATGTTGCATCACTGATCTCTTTGTCTTTACTCAATGAGGCAATTTGCATTTCTTTTTTTTCGGTCTCATATTTTGTTTGAACCTCAGCCAATTGTTTGCTACTTGTCTCATTCAGCAGAGAGTCCTTTAAGTTCATATACAAAAGAAGAGTGGAATATGCTCTATCCTTGTCTTTTTTATTAAAAAAAGTTTCTGATAATCCCTTATAAGAAGTCATCAAAAGTTCTTTGTATTGAATCTCCTTAGAAATTTGTATGCTTTTATTAAAACAGACTTCAGCTCGAATATAATCTCCCATGGCGTTATAAGTTTCACCCATGTTATTGTTTGCAATTGCAATTCCGATAGCACTATTTGTTTTTTCTGAAAAAACTGCGACCTTAATAAAATAACCTATAGCTTTATCAAACTGTCCCGCATTCTGAAACCATACCCCTAAATTATTATAGCCCGCCATTAAGCTATTTTTGCCAGGTAGTCTTTCTCTTATCTCAGAAGCTTTTAAAAGATATTCGAGCGCTTTGAGAGATTTAGGATTCTGAGCACTATAGATCTGTGCGATATTATCATAAATGAATGCAACTGAAGCTTCATCATTTATTTCCAATGCTAATTTAAGAGCGAGTTGCTGACAATCCATCGCCTCTTTGTATTTCTTTTTATCCTTATATATCACTCCGATAGTTAAATAATCATCGACAATATTCTTTTTTGCACCAATGGATTCATTTATCTTAAGTGCCTTATTATAATAATCCAACGAACTGGCATATTCTCCTTGTTTGAAAAATAATCTTCCAAGATTCTCTAACACAATCGCCATTCCCGATTTGTTTCCACGCTTAACACATAGTGCCAATGCTTTTTCATAATTTTCTCTTGAAAGCTTAGGATCTGACTCATAGAAATACGACCCTAAAGTAAAATAAGCCTCCGTAGAACCTTTCAAGAAATTTGTGCTTTCTGAAAGAGTAAGCGCTAGTTGAGCATAATATTCGGAACTGTCAGGTTTTCTTTGAAGATATTCTTGCGCAATGGCATTAAGGGCGTTTATTTTGGTAGTATCTGTTGTTCGAACCAAAACTTTAAGCAGGGAATCTAATTTACCTTGTGTCTGAGAAAAACTCTTTATAGGAACACTGACTATTATAAAGAAATAAAAACATACCAGTGATCTTTTCATAAAATTGATTTGAATTGAAATTTAATCCAATTTTCTTTATAAATAAAACAGAGAGTTAGGTAGTAGATCTTTTTAAACAGTTACTGCAGATTTCTTTGAAACCTTTTTCACCGATGAGATCATTGTAATAAAATCATCAAATAAATAACGAGAATCGTATGGGCCCGGACAAGCTTCTGGGTGATATTGTACAGAAAATACATTTCTATCGGTATAACGCAAACCTTCAATGGTATTATCATTTAAATTGATGTGTGTTACTTCCATGTTTTTTACTTTCGCTACGTCTTCTGCTTTCACTCCAAATCCGTGGTTTTGCGAAGTGATTTCACTTTTTCCAGTAATTATATTTTTCACAGGATGATTAATTCCTCTGTGTCCTTTGTGCATTTTAAAAGTAGAAATTCCAGATGCTTCAGCAATTAACTGATGTCCCAAACAGATTCCAAACGTTGGAACACCTGAATTGATAATAGTTTTAACTGTCTCCATTTCTTCTTTCATAACAGCAGGATCACCCGGACCGTTTGAAATCATGAAACCATCGGGATTCCATTTTTTCATTTCTTCGAAAGAGGTTTTCATTGGAAATACTTGCAAATAACAACCGCGTTCAACCAGTGAACGTAAGATATTTTTCTTTACACCAAAATCAGTCACAGCTACTTTATAATCCGCATTTGAATCGCCAACGAAATATGGTTTTGTTGTGCTTACTTTTGACGAAAGCTCTAATCCTACCATGGATGGAACTTTTGAAAGTTTTTCTTTTAAAATTGCTATGTCTTGTGTTTCGGAAGATATAATACAATTCATTGCACCCTTATCACGGATATAACGGACGATTGCACGTGTATCTACATCTGAGATAGCAACTATGTTCCCATTTTCAAAATACTCTTTTATAGAGCCATTTGAGCGTTTCCTTGAATGAAATTCATTGAATTGCTTACAAACCAATCCGGAAATTTTAATGGAATCGGATTCTACTTCATCATTGTTTACTCCGTAGTTTCCAATATGAACATTTGTAGTGACAATAATTTGTCCGAAATACGAAGGATCGGTAAATATCTCCTGATAACCTGTCATACCTGTATTAAAACATATTTCACCAGTTGCAATGCCAATTTTCCCGGCTGCTTTTCCGTAAAATACTTTACCGTCTTCTAGTAATAAAATTGCGGGAGTTTTTGCTGTATACTTCATAGTTTATCTTTTTCTCCTTCCCCTACTCTTTAGGAGAACGTTGGGATGAGGTCTGGTCATAAAAAAAGGATAAAGCAAAATTACTTTATCCTTTTTAAGATTGAAAATATTAAATTAACAAATTATTCACTTTTTGTACTATCATCTGTTGATTCTTCAGTTTTTTCAACTGTTTTAGCTGTTGTATCTGTTGATTTCTTTTTACCACCACGTCTGGATGTTTTAGCTTTAGCAGGTGCTTTAGCAGCCAACATATTTTCGTTGAAGTCAACCAATTCGATAAAACACATGTCAGCGTTATCGCCTAAACGACCGCCTGTTTTAAGGATTCTGGTGTATCCACCCGGACGATCAGCAATTTTAGTTGATATGTCTTTGAAAAGCATATCTACCGCTTCTTTATTTCCTAAATAAGCAAATACAGTACGTCTTGAATGTGTTGAATCATCTTTTGATCTTGTCAAAATTGGCTCAACATAAATTCTCAACGCTTTTGCTTTCGCTAAGGTAGTACTGATTCTTTTATGCAGAATCAATGAACTTGCCATATTCGCCAACATCGCTTTGCGGTGAGCCGATTTTCTGCCTAAATTATTTAATTTATCTCCGTGTCTCATTTTTGTTAAGTTTGGAGTCTGGAGTCTGGAGTTTGGAGTGGTCTCCCAACTCCGTTCTCAATACTCCTGACTAATTATTCTTTATCTAATTTATATTTTGCTAAGTTCATTCCAAAAGTCAAACCTTTGTTTGCAACTAAGTCTTCCAATTCTGTAAGTGATTTTTTACCGAAGTTTCTGAATTTTAAAAGGTCGTGTTTAGCAAATGATACCAAATCAGCAAGTGTTTCAACATCAGCAGCTTTTAAGCAATTTAAAGCACGAACTGAAAGATCCATATCAACTAATTTAGTTTTTAGCAACTGACGCATGTGTAATGATGTTTCATCAAACTCTTCAGTAGCCATTTTTTCTTCAGTATCCAAAGTGATACGCTCATCAGAGAATAACATGAAGTGGTGAATTAAAATTTTAGC
>JAYVZC010000101.1:0-2076 GCA_043783695.1 Bacteroidota bacterium | reverse complement strand
AATGGCTTTAATAGAAGCATTCTCAGCCAAAATAACATCTCCTTCCAAAAATGATTTAGTAATTTCATATTCAGAAAGCTTTTCCCGTATTTCGGGTGATGATTTAAATTCGTAGATAGTATCCAGTTCCATGTTGTAATTTACGACTTATACCGAAAGCATATATGTAATAGAGATGACAAATATCATATTAGTAATTGATTTTACTCATTTTTAACAAAGCCCAAACGAAGCATTTTTGCAATATAAAGATTCGAAAATGAACAAAGCACATTGCAATATATTCATAAAAGTAGCAAAAATATTTGTTCTATTATTTCTAATAAATAATGTATCAAGTGCTCACGAACCATTGTATGGATTAGGTCCGGATGTTTTGTTTAAAAGAGGATTTGAGCCACATCTTACATTTCATTTTAATAAATATGATTTTGAAACCGAAGCTGCAATGGCTTATGGTGTTACAAGAAAGTGGACATTAGCTCCAGGTATATCAATGATTTCAGGTGCCGGAAAATCGAAACCGGGAAGTTATATGATAGAATCTAATTACCGCTTTTTAAAACTCGACAAACCAGGCTTGAGTTACAAAGCATCCTTTGTAACCGAATTGGAAATACCAATTGATAATAGCGGAGAAAAAAACTTACTCTTTGCATTTACCGCAGGACAAGAAGCATTGAGATGGTATTGGTTTACACATGTTGGATATGAAAAAAACTTATCGAGCAATTTCTGGGAAAAAGACAATCGTTTTACTTATGGTTTAACGCTTGGAGTGAGACCCCATAAACCCGATTATTATAAACCCGATTTGGTTTTGTTTATAGAATCGACAGGAAGTTGGCAACAAGAATTTACAGAAAAAGAAACAGGCATTTCACAAAGTAATGGAAACACTATTGATATTGCTCCAACTTTTGTTTTCAGCTATAGAAATTTTGCCATCAGAGGAGGTGTGCAGTTTGGAATATTGAATTCGGGCATTGCGGAGAAAACAAGTATTAACGGAAAAATTGGATTAGAAATTCACTTATAAAAAAAATCATGAAAAAAAACATCTTTTTACTAATAGCATCTATTCTTTTTGCATTAGTGGCTGTAGCACAAAACAAACAATACGAAATGAAAGTTGATGGACTTTCTTGTCCAATATGTTCTTATGGTTTAGAAAAAAAATTGAAAACAATTGATGGAATTGAAAACATAAAAATTGAGTTGACTACAGGCTTAGTTACATTTTCGATGAAACAAGGAAAAATTATAACAGATGATATATTAAAGAAAAAAGTAACGGAAGCAGGATATACATTTAAATCAATGATCCTTATTACAACTCTTAAAAAATAGAACGAAATGAAAACTAGAAAAAATGATTTATTAAGCATTCTGTCACTATTTACATCCTTTTCAACATTGTTATGTTGTGCATTACCGGCATTGCTTGTAGTATTGGGGCTAGGAGCCGTAGTGGCTGGTGTTGTTTCCGATTTTCCTTTATTAATTGACTTAAGTAAAAATAAAAGTTGGATATTTGCTTTCGCATTTACATTAATGGCTTTTAATTTTTTTCTGGTTTACAGAAAAAAGAAACAAGATTTAAGTTGTGAATATATACCAGGTCAAAAAGAAACTGCTTGCGATGTGGCATCTAAATGGAGTAAAGTAATTTTGTGGATTTCTTTTTTACTCTTGCTAACTGGTTTTTTTGTTTCTTACTTTCTTCTTCCAATAATAAAAATAATTGAATAATATGTTAAATAATCTAAAATCAAAAAAATGAATGCTAAAGAAAATGAAAAAATAGAGGCTATAGGGCTTTCAAAATGTGAGTTACACGATGAGTGTAATTTTTGCAATGAACCACAAAATGGAATTTATGCAAGAATGACAGGGTATGATTCATCCGATATTGCATATTACATTTGTGGTAAATGTGCTATTGAAAAAATAAAATCGGGAGTGGAAAATTGTGGTGAAATAAAACAAAATGATTAGTTTTTTCTATCCCCGAAGCAGAGCTATCGGGGTATTACGAAAAAACTTCGGCTGAAAAAGCCGACCATCATTTTGAAA
>JAYVZC010000100.1:0-2079 GCA_043783695.1 Bacteroidota bacterium | reverse complement strand
TCCATATCAATTTCCATTGTTAAATAGAAATGTGGTGCAGAGAATTTACTTTCACCCAAACGTTTTGCAATTACTTTACGCATTTGCGAAACTGGTTCATCTGTAAAACTTTCAACGCCAACAAAAGTTGACATAGCACCATTTGATTGGAAATTATCTATGTCGCGTTTGATGATACGACCATTGTCGCCACTACCTTTCAATGCAGAAACACTTATACCTTTATCTTCCGCCAACTTTTTTGCAAGAGGAGAAATCTTTGTTCTTTCTCCGTTGTTAGTTGTTGAAGTGTGTTTTGTCGCAGCAGTCACCACTTGTTTATTGTCGACTGTAGACTGTTTACTTTCTTCCTTTTTAACTTCAGACTTTGAACTTTCTAACGTTGAACTTTGAACTGTTTTATTTTTTTCCGCTTCAATAATCGCAGTCACATCTTCTCCACCTTTTCCTAAAATCGCAAGTATCGATTCAACCGGAGCTCTTTTTCCTTGTTCAACTCCAATATATAAAATCACTCCAGTTTGGAAAGATTCAAATTCCATTGTTGCTTTATCCGTTTCAATATCCGCAAGCAATTCACCCGACTTCACAGAATCTCCAACTTTTTTATGCCACTTCGCAACAACACCTTCCGTCATAGTATCACTCAATTGTGGCATACGAACTATTTGAACAGTATCTGGAATTTTTACTTCAGCAATAGGTTTTTTTATTTCTTCTTTCGTCACACTGAGCGTAGTCGAAGTGTCCGACTTTACAGTCACTTCTTCTTTAGCAGATGAATTTTGTTTTGCTTCTCCAGCCAATAACGCAGAAATATCTTCCCCTTCTTTTCCTAAAATTGCAAGTATAGATTCAACGGGTGCACCTTTTCCTTCCTCTACTCCAATGTGCAATAAAACGCCATTTTGAAAAGATTCAAATTCCATGGTTGCTTTATCCGTTTCGATATCAGCAAGCAATTCACCTGATTTTACTTTGTCGCCTACTTTTTTATGCCATTTCGCAACAACACCATCTGTCATGGTATCACTTAGTTTGGGCATTCGCACTACTTCAGCCATAAATTTTTTGAATTTTTGATTTGTTGATTTAGAAATTTGGAGAATTTAAAACGCTCCAATTCTCCACTTCTCTATTTCTCTAATTTCCTTACCCAATCGGGTTGTCATCAATAATGTAAGGGTAATCCTCTTGCGTATAAACATCTTTATAAAGTTCATCAGGCGTTGGATAAGGAGAATCTTCTCCGAATTTTACTGATTCCGCAACTATATCTTCTACTTTTTGTTCAGCCGCTTCAATATCTGTTTCACTCATCCAATTGTTTTTACGGATAGTCGCTAAAACTTTTTCAATTGGATCTTGTGCTTGGTATTCTTTTACTTCATCTTTCGTACGGTAACTTTGAGCATCACTCATGGAGTGACCTTTGTAACGGTACGTTTTCATTTCCAACAAAGTTGGTCCGTCACCTTTACGAGCACGAGCAACTGCTTCTTCTACCGCTTCGTGAACTGCTTCACATGTCATACCATCTACCGGATACGCAGGCATTTCGTAAGACAAACCTAATTTCCACAAATCATGCACATTGGAAGTTCGTTCAACAGAAGTTCCCATTGCATAATTATTATTTTCAATGATAAAAATTACTGGCAATTTCCAAAGCATAGCCATATTGAATGCTTCGTGCAATGCACCTTGACGAACTGCTCCATCACCCATGTAACAAAGTGTTACCAAATCGTTCCCATTATATTTATCTGCGAAAGCGATGCCAGCACCTAAAGGAATTTGTCCGCCCACAATTCCATGACCACCAAAAAAATTAAATTCTTTAGAAAAAATATGCATAGAACCACCTTTGCCTTTTGAGCATCCTGTAGCTTTTGCCATCAATTCCGCCATAATATATTTTGGATGCAAACCTCTTCCGATTGGATGCGCGTGGTCGCGGTATGCAGTAATAACCCTGTCTTCTCTACGTAAAACTGATTCAGAACCAGCTATCAGTGCTTCTTGTCCAATATACAAATGACAAAATCCACGAATTTTTTGCTGAATATATAGCTGTCC
>JAYVZC010000099.1:0-2084 GCA_043783695.1 Bacteroidota bacterium | reverse complement strand
TGCGCAAGCGTCTTTATCAACTTATCAACAAAGAAATTCAGCATGCGCGTGCAAAAAAACCTGCTTCTATTTTATTAAAATTAAATAATTTAGTGGATCCTGAAATGATTCATAAATTGTATGAAGCAAGTTCTGAAGGTGTAGAAATAAAATTAATTGTTCGTGGAATTTGTTCTCTAGTAGCAGGTGTAAAAGGCTTAAGCGAAAACATTGAAGCAATTAGCATTGTGGATAAATATTTAGAACATAGCAGAGTGTTCATATTTCATAACAAAGGAAAAGAGAAATACTTTATATCTTCGGCCGACTGGATGACAAGAAGTTTAGACCATCGCTCGGAAGTGGCCGTTCCTATTTATGATACAATTATTCAAAAGCAGTTGAAAAACATTATGGATACGCTATGGGCGGACAATACAAAAGCTCGAATGTTGGGAAGCACACAAAACAATGAATATCGTATTACAAGTGATAAAGTAAAAGTTCGTGCACAAGAAAAAATAGTTCATATACTAAGATCAACTAGAAGGTAATTTTGAAATTCGCTGCTATTGACATAGGCTCTAATGCCGTTCGTTTATTGTTTTGTAATGTTTATGAAGACAATGGTAAAACGTATTATAAAAAGGCGGAATTAATTCGTGTGCCTATTCGTTTGGGAGAAGACTCCTTCCTTCACAAAAAAATATCTGTAAAAAAAGCCGATAAATTAGTCACTGCAATGAAAGCGTTTAAGCATTTAATAGATGTTTATGATGTTGTTGATTATCGTGCTTGTGCAACGGCAGCAATGCGAGATGCAGAAAACGGCTATGATGTGGTTGCTCGCGTTAGAAAAGAAGCAGGAATAAAAATTGAAATCATTGATGGGAAAACAGAAGCTGATATTATTTTTTCGAATCACATTGAAGAACACTTAGATAAAGCGAACAACTATTTGTACATTGATATTGGTGGTGGAAGTACAGAAATAACTTTATTCTCAAAAAATAAAGTGGTGGTTTCTCAATCGTTTAATATTGGAACCCTTAGAATGTTGCATGATCAAATCGATAAAGAATATTGGGCTTATTTTAAAAACTGGGTGAAAGAACAAACCGATGGCTACAAGCCTCTTATCGCAATTGGTTCGGGAGGCAACATCAACAAGCTTTTTAAAATGATTGGCAGAAAACCAAACAAACCTATATCTACTTTAAAGATTAAAAACTTATATGAGGTTTTAGAGTCCTACACATACGAAGAGCGCATGCAATTATTTGGCTTAAATCCTGATCGTGCCGATGTAATTATTCCTGCTTCTAAAATTTTGTTAAGTGTTCTCAAAAAAGCGGAAATAGAAAAAGTGCTAGTCCCTCAAATTGGTCTTTCAGATGGTATAGTGCATCAGCTATACGAAAAACATTTAGAGAAAAAAGCCGAGAAGGTATAATTAACTTTTATCGTACACTTTTATTTCGGAGCCCCTAGCCAACATAACATTAAATGGCTTTTCGGAATCTAAAAACTTCCATTCTTTACCATATATTTTTTCAAAACAAATTGTTGATTCAATATTTTTAATCGGATAGATTTCCCAAACAGGGTGTTCAACTTTGTATTCTAATGTGCTTCCTTTTTTGTCTTTCCCAAATCCAATTTCATGTTCCTTAAAAAAATGTTCTATGCTATCGGTGCTTGGTGTGAATGGTTTGTTTTCTGCCGCTACAACAACACTAAACCATTCATTGTTTACACAAAGAGAGTGATTCACTTTTACTTCGCTCTCAGTTTTTTCAATGTTATGATTCATCTTTATTGCAGAATACGGTTCATTGTAAATTTTGTTTGCAATCAGCGCAACAAAATGTTTAGGAACAAATTCCTTTATAAAAACAACTCCTCGCTTTCCGTTCTTATTTACATAAAAACGCAAATTGATTTCAGGGAATTTTCGATGGAAGGGAATTTTAAATCCTTTTACCCTTACATCGTTGAATTCAAAAGCAACAAAACTGACAAATGCTTTTCCCTTAATTATATCCAAACCCAAGCCTTTGGGAAGATGTGGCAACAAAACTTTGGGATCAACGGCATAAGTAATG
>JAYVZC010000098.1:0-2085 GCA_043783695.1 Bacteroidota bacterium | reverse complement strand
AAAGAATTTTGAGTTTTGGATGCAAACAGGAATAGATGCCAACAAAAAAGCAAAGTCATCAAAAAAGAAAAAATAAACAAACAGTCAATTACTAACTATTAAAACTAAAATTCATGAAAGAATTCATTTTACTAATTTATGCCGAAGGCAATCCGATCCTTCAACTATCAAAAGAAAAGCAAGAGCAGCACATTCAAAAAGTCGGACAGTTTATTGAATCACTTGCTAAAAGTGGAAAACTGAAAAATGCACAGCCATTTGAGCCAGCAGGAGTCACCATAGCAGGGAGCAACGGGGTTTTTAAAGAAACACCTTTAAATGCGGATAAAGGTGATATTGCCGGTTACTATCACATCGTGGCTGAAAATATGGAGGAAGCCACATCCATAGCAAAATCAGATCCACGCTTTTTAGATGCTGATTGGAAAATAGAAATTCGTTCCTTTTTAAAGATGGAAGGGATTAATTAATTCTTATCCAAGATGAGTTAAGCACATCCACTACCACTCTAAAAGCAAAGGCATTGACACCATGTATTTGTTTACGGATACCGAAGAACAACTTTACAAACGACTTGGTTGGACTGATGTGGAAAGGTTATCAATGGGGGATCGGAATGTTGTAGTTATGAAAAAAAGCTTGATAAATATTAACGAGCACTAAATAGGAATTCCTTAACTTAGACTGGCAGAAAATAGATGGACAATAAACTCTTGAAATACTTTTTAAAAATCATGCCTCTTTCGGAGGAGGAGAGGCAGGCTATTGATGAGACAATGACTATTCAACATTACAAGAAGGGAACAGTTTTGCTAAAGGAAGGACAAACTTCAACAGAAGTGTATTTCGTTTTAGAGGGTATCGTTAGACAATACTATTTGGTTGATGGAGAAGAAAAGACAGGTGATTTTTTTGCGGAGGAGCAATGGGTTGTATCCATAAATGGTTTTGACCCCAATACCCCTTCCAATCATTTTTTGGAATGTTGTATGGATTGTTCATTGGTGGTTGGAAACAGTCAAAAGGGAGAATCTTTGTATAAAAAATTTCCAAAGCTTGAAACTGTTTCACGGAAATTAATGGAAAAAATTTTTACCGGGCAACAAGAAAAAATGGAAGCCTACACAAAAGACACACCAACACTTCGGTACCTCAAATTATTAAAATCAAAGCCCGATTTGTTTCAACGAATTCCACAATATCAAATAGCAAGTTATATAGGTGTTACCCCTGAATCACTTAGCAGAATTAGAAAAAGAGTTTCACTCAAGGGCTAATCGTTGATAGCTGCACCATAGCGTTTTTCAAACTGATCAACTTTTACACCTTTTATTAAAAGCCATAAGACCATGAGTACTTCGCCAAGCCAAGTATACTCGCTAATTATTATACCAAAGTTGGGGAACAAAAAGAAAGTTGTAAAATCAATCAGATAGCCAAAGCAAGTAACTATCAATAAAAAACCAATAATTTTAGGAATATAATTTGATTTGATAACCAAGTAACCCATAGGAAGTAGCCAAAATCCATAAAATATTCCTGCAATCTGGATTCCATATTTATGCAAATCTAAAAACATAGAGATCAATGTTTGAATTTGACTTGCTGAAAATATTGAAGCGTATTCAGGACTTTTTAATAAAAGCAAAACGGCAACTTGGTTGAGTTCATTGAGCATTGTGATGGGAGCTACAATCAAAGTGAATATCACTATCATTTTAGCATAATTTTTATTGACAGCTTTGAGTACCTTGTATATAAATATTGCCGTTCCAATGGTTATTAATGCACAAAGTATAGCACTCACTATGCTAAGGCGGAATAAAAACTCATTAGCCAAAATATTTGAAACTGTTGTAGTCATATTCCCAGTAACCATCAACATTTTTGGAACATAGACAATACCAAAGACCCCAAGTGGAATTTGAAGTAGATAAATAAATCCTGCAATTCTTGCAGTTGTTTTAATGGAATTCGTTCTCATTATTTTTAATTCTATTAGAATTTCTACATTTAAGAAATAAGATTATACAATTGTAAGGACAAAATTGGTTAAGATATTTTTCAATCTCATTGACTTTGGAT
>JAYVZC010000097.1:0-2087 GCA_043783695.1 Bacteroidota bacterium | reverse complement strand
GGCAACCCGTGCCCTTGAAATATACGGTGAATTGTTTTCAGAAAAACAATTCAGGGCACAGTTGTGTTTTTTCAAAGATATAGATTATACCGAAGAGATTGATTTTATGGACAAATCCATATCGCCAACCATAATAAAAAAAGAATTAACGAATTTGGCTGCCCGGTTTTAATCAGTCAATAAATCCTATGCCTCATAAAGAAATTCAACGCAGACTGATTAAAATTGCCATTGAGAACCAAAAATAAGAGTATAACAAAATACAAATTAAAATGTGTGCTATACTACGCACGGGATAAATTTATACATTTTGAAAAGAGGTATAGGGGGTATAAGGTAAGGGGCATGGGGTATTCCTTATAGAACTTTTGCGAACTCAGCGTTCTCAGCGGTAACAAATTTAACCGCTGAGTTCACAGAAAAAAATCACGCAGAGCACCGCAGAGAAATATAGGAATTCTATTTTGTCCGAAAGCGAGCGGGTTACACAAATTTAATTTTTCTTGCTGCAAAGGCACACATCCTCAATAAAATTAATCCGTGTTTGAATCGAGAAATATTGGTGGTGCCGTAAGTACGTTCTTTGTATCGAATTGGAACTTCAACAATTTTTAAGTTGAGTTTATGTGCGCCGAATATCAAATCGTAATCGCCAAAAGGATCAAACTCGCCAAAAAATTTCCGGTTGGCAACAAGCCGTTTATAATCATCCCGAAAAATAACTTTTGTGCCACACAAGGTGTCTTTGAATTTTTGTCCGAGCAGCCATGTAAAAGCATAGCTGAAAAACTTATTTCCGAGTAAATTCAAAAAACGCATGGCTTGTTTATCCATTTGGTATACTAACCTCGACCCATTAATGAAATCGCCCTTTCCGGATGCCATTGCATCGTAAAACTTCGGAAGATCTTCGGGTGGAACGGTTAAGTCGGCATCTAAAATCATCAGGATATCTTTTGAGGCAATATCAAATCCAACTCTTACCGCATCGGCTTTCCCTTTTCCTTTTTGTTGGGCAATTTTTATGTTGTGTGTGCCGGAATATTTTTTCTGAATCTCCTGTATTTTATCCCAAGTATCATCCGTTGAATTGCCTTCAACGAAAATAATTTCTATTTCCTTGCCGAATTTTGGTAAACGGGTGATGGCATTTTCAATGTTTCCGCTTTCATTGCGAGCGGGGATAACAATACTTGTGGAATAGTTGTTTTGCCATTCTTTTGAATTGTTAGAAGGAAGTGGCTTGGCGAAGGTGTAATAATTGATAGAAAAAAAACTAAAAAAAGGTAGTTTGGCCAAATATTTATTTAAAATGCCGGAAACGAAAGGAATATATAGAGGGAAAATCATTCGTTTCGCATTGCGATAAACATCAAATCCGGCAGTATAAAGGAGGTTATTAATGTCTTGTATTGTAAGCCAGTTTTGCTGCGGAACAGGCGTTTTAAGTCCAATTTTTTCTCCAAGTGTTAAAACAGGTTCCCACAAATAATTGTAGTACGTAACGATTATTTTTGTTCGTTCGTGACATACTTTATGAAGTTGTTTGAAAACCGCTTCAATGTCTTCCAAGTATCCTATCAGGTTGGAAATTATTACGAGATCAAACTTTTGATCTATTTTTATGTCTTCGGCAGCCATTACTTTAAAGTCGATTGCCGGAAATTGCGCTTGGGCAATTTTAATCATGGAGGGGCTAAAATCAATGCCGACTTTATGTTTGCCTTTTAGTTGATTTAATAGTTCTCCTGTTCCACAGCCTACTTCAATTACCGAATAATCTTCCTGCGAAAAATATTCACAATAACTAGTGATATCATTCCAATAGTAGCTGTTTAGTTTCCTTTTTTTAAGACGTGTGGAAGCTATTTTTTCAAAATATGCTATCCTGTTTTGTAATCCTTCTATCATTTTTATATTTTTTTTATTTCAATGGTTTGAAACATGCCCAGTTGCGAGGATAATGGGGATACCATTTTTTCGATAAATTTAAATAAAGCAAAGGTCCAAGATGGAGCTAGTGCTTTTCTAGAAACACCTCCGCTTATGAGGTAGCGAAAAGGCATTTGATAGTCGACGAAAGCAAC
>JAYVZC010000096.1:0-2088 GCA_043783695.1 Bacteroidota bacterium | reverse complement strand
ATTAGCTGTTGCGTGAATACAGTTGTCTGTGTAAGAAATCCCGGACCAATGGAAGAGTTAGCCATTAAAAAAGCAGCGCCGAGCACAGCAGAACTTCTACTGAAGAAATTTTTATTTTGTTTTTTTGTTGCCATCTTTTGTGCTGCTATTAAACATCGTTGTGTCACTCACTTGTACCGCATACCAATACTGGGCATGCTTACATTTTTACCCAATATAAGGCAGGTTTGCGAAAGAAAGGTTTTTGTATATTTATGAGGCTATTACCCATAAAATGAAAAGACGCACAGATGGAGACGAAACTTGGAACAGGCTTTTAAACTGGACTAAGGGACAAAAAAGTGAAAGACTCGCTGCTCACATTTTAAGCTCTGATGGGTTTAAGTCAATTGACCCATCTCATCCTTTAGGCGGCAAGGATGGATTAAAAGATATTATTTCAATGAAGAATAATCTTCAATGGATAGCTGCTGCATACTTTCCAAGAGGACAAAAAAACTTTACAGAAATCAAGAAAAAATTTATTTCCGATATAAAAGGAATTAAAAAAAATAAAGTTAGTGGACTTGCCTTCGTCACAAATCAAGAGTTGACTTTACGTGAACGAAAAGAATTAAAAGATATTGGGAAACCTTATACAATTGAAATATTTCATTTAGAAAGAGTAGGTCATATTCTTGATACAGCAAAGAATTATGGAATTAGGTTAGAGTTCTTAGATATTGAACTTTCAAAGGAAGAACAACTATCTTACTTTGCAAGTAGAGACGAGAATATGACTAATCTTAGTGATAAGCTCGAACACTTGATGATGGATTACACTTCCTTTAAGCGATCATTCGAAATCAATGAGAACTCTGAAATTTTCAAAATTCGAACAGAAGAGGAAGTTTATTCAGCACTCGAAAGACTTGTTGATCAACTTTGGTATAATAGACATCAAGGATTAAAAGAAAGAGTTGCCAAAAAAGAATTAACTGTTGCACCAGACATTTGGAAAGGTGCTTTAACTGCTGCAAAAATGATTGAAAAAAAATATGGCGAAGAAAATTTATGGCATGAAAGTGATTTCGAATGGGGAATGCTAAATGGAAAGTTTCTGCATTAAGATGGCTAACAGGCGAAGACTGGGATATATTAGACACTTAAAAACTTAATAGCAATAATTATAAAAATTTTATTTATGTTTCATTTTATAATCCTCAATAAGGCAAATTAACCCAATTGGAAATAGAAGTAAATCAAAAACACTTATCCAATGAATTTGCCTTTTTTCATTCCACATATTTATTAAATAAGTACCATGACTATAATATTGTTGTATAAGTAGAGGTGCTATAAAATACAAAAAGTATTTTGAACGTTTTAAAGAGCCATAAGCACAAAATAAATCAATGACAACAAAAAGTAAATGCCTCCAAACAGGCGTATCATCAACTTTATAAACTGTTAGAACCAGGTGATAAATTGCAGCTAATATAAAAACCACTGCAAACAGAACAAATAAAACACTTCTTGTTTTGGCAGAAAATAGCATTAAAACAAATTTAGTTATAACACTTCGAATATTTCGTGAGTGAAGGCAGGATTCTCTTTCCTCCATGGTCGTTATCCCGACCAAAATTAACAATGCGCAGTGCCCGGTGAGGAAACCGGCCATGGAACTTGATTTTATAATACCAGCTTTCCCTGGTAATAATCTAAAATTTTTGTCTGGAAAATATAATCATATTTAGCGCTGATAAGATTAATGTTGGCCCTGTCATACGCATTTGCCAAATAAGGTGTAATCAGGTTACTCTAATATCAGTTCTTCACCCTCTCTGTGGGCTTCTGAAAACTGGAGCATCTGCAAAAGTTCGAGTAACTTTCTTTGATGCGGAGACGCTTTTTCATGTGCAATTTTCACGAAGTCTTTTTTAGAGACCGGGTCCTTTGACAATAATTTGGCAAAAGGCTTCAACATGTCGCTTAAGATATGCATGAGTATAAAGTTTATTACACAATCAGTGTAGAAAAAAACATGCCAATTGGAGAATATATAAAATTTTAGTGCTAAGAAGTGGATAGACCTATGAGTGTATATTG
>JAYVZC010000095.1:0-5075 GCA_043783695.1 Bacteroidota bacterium | reverse complement strand
TGGATTTTCGAAAATCAATTTTCAATTAAACTACTTTGCATTATTGGATTTTTAGGCGTTGCGATTACTTTCTTTTACAATGATTATAAAATTATTTTTTACCTCTCACCTTTATTGATTTTATCAATTGCCTATTTTTTGCCTTTCATTAAACTCAGAAAAAATACATGGTTTAAATTACTCACTTTAGCCATTGTTTGGACAACCGTAACAGCTATTGTTCCAGCATTATTAAATGATACAGATCCGTTTTCAGAAAACAACATCCTTCATTTTTTTCTTCGCTTCACTTTTCTAATTAGCATTTGTATCCCCTTTGATATAAGAGATATGGAAGTAGATAAAGCAGAAAATATTTTTACACTAAGTCAAAAATTAGGCGAGAATAAAACACGCTGGATTGCTCTTGGATTTATGTTTATTTATATTCTATTAATTGCGACAGAATTTTTTTTAGAAATGTTTCCCATGAAAATTTTTATTGCTTTGATGCTAACGGCAATTGTAAATACAATTATTGTTTTTATGAGTTCCTCGAAACGGAGCGAATATTTTTACACTGCATTGTTAGATGGAACAATGATTTTGCAGGGAGTTGTGTTGATAGGGCTTAATTGGTGGTTGTAAATGGAACGCAGATTTTCATAATCTTCATGATTAAAAATGCTTTTATCTTAAAAACAAACCCCACTCATCAACATATTCTTCATTTTCAAGTTTTTGAAAAGTTTGAACCCATTCTTTAAATAGCTCCCGAAACTCTTCCATCTCAGTCCGGAACAATTGCACATAATCTTTTTGAGCTTTTGTAAACAATCTTAAACCGGAAGTTGAGGTAAGTAAATATTCAGCATGATATCTAATGATCGATGCATTTTGCATGCAAATTAACCAACTATTACTACCATAAGCTCCAGCAATTTTGGGAGCTAACATCATCGAAGACTCAAGTAAAATGCTTTGATAAAATTCTTTGTCTTCATCTGAAAGACTTTCAACCAAAGCACTAACAGTATCAAAAATTTCGAATGCTTTTTTATAAACAGGGCTGTTTTTTAGTGCTTGTCTTTTTTCTCTTTCTTCTTTTTCAATTTCTTCTTTTTCTTCATCAGAAAGGTCATCGAAATTAAAATCGAAATCATCGTCTTCCATAAAATACAAATTGGGGAATAATTTATTTTTTCTTTTTCGAAAATTTTCTTTTGGGATTTTGGCGAGTGTCCCAAAAGCTAATTAATTCAACCTTTGTAGAGCCTTCGATAATTTGATACAACAACAAATTATGCTTTGTTATTAGTGCTTCGTGTACATTTTCCTTTGATGAGCCTCGAAATAAGAATGGATTTTTCTCTAGTAAAAGTACAGTGTGTTCTGCATCGTCTATGAAATTAGATATTTCTCTTGCAGACCAATTTTCAGATAGATATTTAATTATTTTATCAAAAGTATCAATAGCTTCTGGTGACCAAATTATTTTGTACGCCATTTCTTATACTTTTTCATTACTTCTTTATGAGAAACACCTTCACCATTTGCTAGTTGAGCTTTGGCACGATGAACTGAAGCCTTCTGCTCATCTGAAAGTTCATCCCACAAATCTGTTTTGTAAGCATTTAAAAATGCTTTGATTTGCTTTAATACAACTTCGCTATTAACATCCAAAAGTTGTTTTGCTAATTCTATTTTTTGTGCTTGAATATTCATGAGAAATTATTTACAACAAATTTAATCTATTTCACCGCAATCTCCAAAGCTTCACCAAAAGCTTTTGCTGTTTTTATCAAATCTTCTTCGGTATGCGCTTCACACACAAAGCCTACTTCATATCCTGAAGGACCAAGATAAATTCCCCGTTCCAACAATTCTTTATGTAAAATTCTAAAATACTTCATAGAATCTGAATCAATTTCTTCTGCTGAACGAATATTTTCTTGATTTGTAAATGCAACCCAAAAAATCGACCCGACAGAAAAAATCTGTAGTTGACGCCCTTCGTCCCTCGACTCCGCTCGGGATGACCTCCCTTCGGTCGCGCTCAGGGTGACACATGATTTATAGTTTTGAAAAATATTATCAATTAATAACTGAGTCTTTCTTTCCAACTCTTCATAAAATTGAGGCTTAAGGCACTCCGTCAATTGAGCAATTCCAGCTGCCATCGCAACTGGATTCCCACTCAATGTTCCTGCCTGATATACATTTCCTTCTGGAGAAATATTGCTCATGATTTCTGCGGAGGCACCATACATTCCTACCGGTAAACCACCACCAATAATTTTTCCATAAGTAATAATATCGGGATGAATGTTGTAATAACCGGCTGCGCCTTCAAAACCAATTCTGAATCCGGAGATCACTTCATCAAAAATCAAAAGGGATTTATTTTCTGTACAGATGGTTCTTAGAAATTGTAAATATTCTTTACGTTGCAAAAGCAATCCATTGTTGGCTGGAATCGGTTCAATAATCACACAAGCAATTTGATCTTTAAACTCTGCGAAAGCTTGTTTAACAGCTGCTTCATTATTCAAGGAAACAACAATCGTTTCATTCACAAAACTTTCTGGGACACCTGCAGAAGAAGTGTTTCCAAAAGTCACTAATCCCGAACCTGCTTTTACTAAAAGCGAATCACTATGTCCATGATAACAGCCTTCAAATTTTAAAATTTTATTCCGTTTGGTATATCCTCGAGCCAAACGAATTGCACTCATAACCGCTTCTGTCCCCGAACTCACAAAACGAATTTTTTGAATGTATTTATTGTTGTTTAAGATCAATTCTGCCAATTCATTTTCCAAAGCAGTCGGAGCTCCGAACGAACTTCCATTCTCTACTGTTGTTTTGATTGCATTCACCACTTTATCGTTCGCATGCCCTAAGATCAATGGTCCCCAGGAACCGCAATAATCAATAAACTCATTTCCATCAGCATCCCAAATGTGTGAACCTTTGCCTTTTTGAATGAACAAAGGCGTGCCTCCAACCGAACGGAATGCACGTACAGGACTGTTTACACCACCGGGAAAATATTTTTTCGCTTTCTCGAATAAGGCCTCTGATTTTTCTCTCTTCATAATTGAAAATATTAGGATGCAAATATATATCTTTGGGAGCAATATACTCCGTGAAAAAATTTCTCACAGAGGCGCAGAGTTCGCGGAGCTATATTTAAAAAATATTTATGAAGGAAAATGATATTACAGGGGTGCTTATTGATATTTTTATAAAAGTTCATTCGAGGCTTGGTCCAGGATTATTGGAAAGTATTTATGAAGAAGTAATCTGTTATGAATTAAAAAATAGAAACTTAAATTTTAAGAGACAAGAAGGGATTGAAGTATTTTATGATGGCAATAAAATGGATATTGGATTTAGAGCTGATATTATAGTGGAAGACAAAGTTATAGTCGAAATAAAATCAGTTGAAGCACTAGCACCAGTTCACCATAAACAACTATTGACTTATTTAAAATTAACAGACAAGAAGGTAGGATTATTAGTAAACTTTAATGTGAATCTAGTAAAAGATGGAATAGTAAGAATAGTAAACAACTTCTAAAACTACTGCGTCTCAAAAACATTTAGTACGTAAAAAACCAACAATCAAAACACACAGCTCAGCGAACCCTGCGTCTCTGCGAGAAAAAACCGATAACGCTCCATGAAATACGAAAACACTATTGAATACGCCAAACAACAGGACGCTAACGATCCATTAAAAAATTATCGTGAGAAATTTTATTTTCCTATGATGCACGGTCGTGAAACTATTTATTTCACAGGAAATTCATTGGGATTACAGCCCAAAGCAACGCAAAATTATGTTTTAAACGAACTGGAAGATTGGGCAACGTTTGGTGTGGAAGGACATTTTCATGCACGTAAACCATGGCTTTCTTATCACGAACAATTTGCTGAACCTATTGCAAAAATTGTTGGCGCTAAGCCTGAAGAGGTCGTTGTTATGAATCAATTAACAGTTAACTTACATTTATTGTTGGTTAGTTTTTATCGTCCGACAAAAACACGTTACAAAATTTTATGCGAGGCAAAAGCTTTTCCATCCGATCAATATGCTTTGGAATCACAAGTAAAATTTCATGGCTTAAATCCAGATGATGCAATTATTGAAGTAGCTCCTCGCGAAGGAGAAGTTTGTATTCGTCACGAAGATATTTTAGCTGCCATCGAAAAAAATAAAGATTCGATTGCAACCATTATGATTGGTGGTGTGAATTATTATAACGGACAAGTGTTCGATATGAAAGGCATTACAGAGGCTGGACATAAAATCGGAGCGATCGTTGGTTTTGATTTGGCACATGCTGCTGGAAATTTAAAATTGGAATTGCACAATTGGAATGTAGATTTTGCTTGTTGGTGCAGTTACAAATATTTGAATTCCGGTCCCGGTGGAGTTGCCGGAGTTTTTATCAGCGAGCGTCTTTTGAACAAACCAGAAATTATTCGTTTTGCAGGATGGTGGGGACATGATAAAAATTCTCGTTTTAAAATGGAAAAAGGATTTGTTCCTATGCCAACAGCTGAAGCTTGGCAAATGAGCAATGCACCTGTATTATCGATGGCTGCTCACAAAGCATCCGTTGATATTTTTAACGAAGTAGGAATGGATGCATTGGTTACTAAAGCTGAAAAACTAACGGGTTATTTAGAATTCGTAGTTGATGAAATTAACAAAACATTAGATAAAAAATTAGAAATAATAACTCCTCGTGATAAAAAACAAAGAGGTTGTCAACTATCTATTGTCGCACATGGAAGAGGAAAAGAGTTGTTCAACAAATTAACAGAAGCAGGAGTGATTTCCGATTGGCGTGAACCAAATGTGATTCGTTGTGCTCCTGTTCCTTTGTACAATTCTTTTGAAGATGTTTTTAGATTCGGAGAAATACTTAAAAATGCTTTATAAATTTTAAAATAAAACTCCGCGAACTCTGCGCCTTCTTTGCGGCCTTTGCGGTAAAAAGAAAATGCCGTTACAGAAATTCAAAGTCAAGATGCAAAAAATGGGAGCATGGACAATTGTCATTACTCCTGTTGATGTAAGAAAA
>JAYVZC010000094.1:0-5077 GCA_043783695.1 Bacteroidota bacterium | reverse complement strand
GAAAAGTAGGTGCAGAGATCTCTAAAGATTATCTCGGGTTGGATCAACTTATAAAAGATATGTTTGAAACAATGAGGGCTTCATCCGGAGTGGGAATTGCCGCACCACAAGTTGGAAAAGCGATTCGTTTGTTTATTGTTGATACAACTCCTTTTGTGAATGGAGAACGCGGTGAAGACGAAGAAGATGAATATACAAATGAAGAACGTGAACAATTAGGAAAACTTTCCAAAGTTTTTATCAATGCAACGATAACAGATGAAGAAGGCGAAATCTGGTCGTTTAATGAAGGCTGTTTGAGCATCCCGAAAATTCGTGAAGATGTTTATCGCAAGCCTAAAATTTACATCGAATATTATGATGAACATTTTAATTTCATAAAAGAAATATACGAAGGTGTAGCTGCGCGCGTTATTCAACACGAATACGATCATATTGAAGGGAAATTATTTACTGATAGAATTAGTCCGCTTAGAAGAAGATTATTAAAAGGGAAGCTGTCCGACATTTCAAAAGGAAAAGTGAATGTAACCTATAAAATGCGTTTTCCAAATAAATAAATTATGAAAAAAATTCAATATTTTATTTTATCAATATTTTCTGTATTTATTGCTTCTTGTGGAAATGAAGAAAAGCCGGTTGAAGAAAAAACTTCAATCGCAACTAACCAGAAAGTTGAATTGGTAAATCAAATTAATAGCTTAGAATCAGAAATGCATGGTTCAATGCAATTGGATAATTCAAAGGCTGGTGCTGCTATTAAAGCATATTCCGAATATGCTAAAAATTATGCAAACGATTCTATAACTCCCGATTATTTATTTAAAGCAGCAGAAATTGCAACAGCTATTCACCAATATCCTCAAGCTTTAAAATATTACAGCACAATCACCGAAAAATATCCAAATTATAAATTAGTACAGGAGAGTCTTTTTTTACAAGGAGCATTGCTCGATAATTATATAAATGATGATGCGAAGGCAAGAGTAATTTATGAGCAATTGATTTTAAAATATCCACAAAGCTCCTATGCAAATGATGCCAAAGCTGCTATAAATAATCTTGGTAAAACAGATGAAGAGCTTATAAAAGAATTCAAGAAGAAAAACGGGGAGAAATAATACTTAATTAAATTCCTTTTCCAACAATTCTCGCAATCGCTCTGGTGTAAGAGCATGTTTTAATTCCCCTCCTATAGAATAAGAAATTTCTCCAGTCTGTTCGGAAACAACAATTGCAATGGCATCTGTATTCTCAGTAATCCCTACTGCAGCACGGTGGCGCATTCCTAAATGTGCCGGAAAATCGGCATGCTCTGTAACGGGTAATACACATCGCGCTGCAACAATAATATTGTTTGAAATAATAATCGCTCCGTCATGCAAAGGAGAATTTTTATAAAAAATACTTTCAATCATTCTCACCGAAATTTTTGCATCAATGGCATCGCCTGTATTTGCATAAAATTTTAGATCATTTTCTTTTGTGAGAATAATGATTGCTCCTGTTTTATTTTCACTCATGTTTTTGCATGCTTTCACTATCGAATTAATATCCAATGTTTGTGCAGTTCCAACATTCCATTTAAAATCAAAAAGCCCTTTTCCTATTTTACCTTTTGTAAAAATATCGGATGTTCCTAAGAACAATAAAAAGCGTCTGAGTTCGGGTTGAAATACAATCAATAATGCAATAAAACCGACATCAATAA
Organism: Bacteroidota bacterium; assembly: GCA_043783695.1. Taxonomy (GTDB): domain Bacteria; phylum Bacteroidota; class Bacteroidia; order 2-12-FULL-35-15; family 2-12-FULL-35-15; genus 2-12-FULL-35-15. The sequence goes on along the minus strand of JAYVZC010000094.1, from coordinate 3,366 downwards.
ATTTACCAAGTATACTTCCAAATAATTGCATGTTAGCAGCTCTTACTACAATCCAAAGCAAGTAAATAAGCATAATACCAACGAAAATATTAATCGCTACTGTTCCTTTTACAAGATAATAGAGTTGGTAGATAAGAATGGCAACCAAAAGAATATCGACAATATCTATCCAGCGAACAACAATAAAAGCGGGTATAAAAAGATGAATCATACTACAAGTATAAGGATTTTTTCAAATTCTTTAGCCTTTTATCATTCTACTGATTTGAAGTAATAAAGGCTGTAAGGTCTTTGACTGAATTTGTAATGATGTGGAAGTTAATCCACTTAGACAAACAATCTTAAATATATTTAATCAAAACGCAGAGCCAAAAAGACTTATTTGCGGTAATCAAATCTTTCTTATCTTTAACAGTGCTTTTCAAAACCAAATACACTTTTATATTTATATTTACATTTGTTGCAGTTTATTCAAGGGCTCAGATAAGCAACGACAGTATAAAAAAACTTCCATCAGTAAGCGATTCTGCTGTTACTTTTATTTCAGCACATTATTGTCCCACACAAGTATTTAACAAAAAGCGTTTTACATTAGTCATTGGAACTGAAGCTGCATTATATGGGGGTTCATTAATTGGGCTAAATACTTTATGGTATAAAGATTATCCTCGCTCTTCTTTTCATTTTTTTAATGATAACGAAGAGTGGCTACAAATGGACAAAATAGGGCATTTAACAACTTCTTATTATGTAGGAAGAGTAGGAGCAAAATTATTTAAATGGAGCGGAGTGGAGCGCAAAAAAGCAATTTGGTATGGAGGAATGTTGGGTTCTGTTTACCAAAGCACCATTGAAATTTTAGATGGTTATTCTTCTGAGTGGGGATTTTCTCTTGGTGATTTTACTGCTAATACTGCTGGTTCACTGCTTTGTGTGGGACAAGAATTAGCTTGGGACGAGCAACGCATTGTTTTAAAATATTCTTTTATGCAAAGTGAATTTGCAAAATATCGTCCCAATATTTTAGGGGATAATTTACAAGAAAATGTATTGAAAGATTATAACGGGCAAACTTATTGGCTGTCGGTAAACCCAGGTTCCTTCATGAGCAAAGAAACAAAATTTCCAAAATGGCTAAATATTGCTGTTGGATACGGAGCAAATGGAATGACTGGTGGAGATTTTAATCCACCATATATTGATAAAAACGGTTTTCAAATATATCATGAACGCTACCGACAATATTATTTATCCTTTGATGTTGACTTAACACGAATAAAAACAAAATCTAGATTGTTGAATACTGTTTTTTATTCCATTGGATTTATAAAAATCCCCGCTCCGGCAGTTGAGTTTTCTAAAAAAGGTGTAAAGGGCAGTGTAAAGGGCTTTTAGCTATATTTTTGTTCTTAAATTCTCCGAATTAGTTCAACACACTTTCATGTTTTGATTTTAACAGATTCTTATTCTACTTTATAATAAAACTCTTCACCCCATTTATATTTTTATTATTAATTCTTGCGAAATACATTCCGGAAGGTAATCCTAAATTTTGCTGATAGCTTGTTTTGCCTGTTAATACTGATTTGTAAACTAACTTTCCGGTAATATCGATTACTTCTAAATTTAATATTTCGTTAGACAATATTTGATTTGTAAATTGAATAGTGAATGAACCATCGTTTACAGATGGAAATAATTCAATTCCAATATTAGTTCCTGCAACATCAGTTGTCCCAACCATTGCAGATAAATTTGTTTCCCAAATGCCTCTTCCAAATGTCGAAATATATATTTTGTTTAATGCGGGATTAAAATCTATATCCGTAACAATTACATTTGGCAAACCCGCACTTTCACTAATCCAAGTACTCGTTGCTTCATCTAGTTTGTATACTCCTAAATCGGTCGCAATCATAATTATATTAGTTCCGGGAGTTGTTTTGATACAGTTTATTGGAATGTTTGGCAAGTTGTAAGAAATGTTTGTCCAAGTTGTTCCACCATTAATTGTTTTGTAAACTTTTTCTCCGGCAATAAATCCTGATAAAGTTACATAAGCAGTGCTTGCATTTGTTTGACTAACATCTATACTTGTGAAATACAAAGTATCTGGTAAACCAGCTGTTATTTCTGTCCAAGAAGTCCCACCATCAATTGTAGTATACATTCCGGAAGGGGAACCAAATTCAAAACGAATTCTTCGTGCAACATAAAGTACATTGCTGTTTGAATTAGCAACTGCTAAAGCACAGGTTTCATTATCATATATTCCGTTGAAAGGAAGCGGACTTAATGCAGTCCACGAAAATCCATTATCAATTGTTTTATTCACATTTGTAAATCCTGCATAAACGGTTCCTGGATTATTATAATCCGCAACAATTGGAGAAACCCATTCGCCTGCTTCACCATTTACATTTACAGTTGCACCGGTAGTAGATAATCCACCGTCCATTGAAATATAAAAATTTCCATATTGACTAGAACCATAAACAACATTGTTATCCAGAGGATCTAAATAATTATCCATACCATCGCCACCAAAAATGGTATTCCATGCAGAGCCATCGTAATAAAATGTGGCATTGTCTTGTGCTCCTGCAGATATTCTTCCTGTTACATTTTTTGAACTTGATAAACGATAAAAAGAAGTAATGTTCATTCCATCGCTAATAGTCGACCAACTGGTAGGCCAAGGAGAACCACCCGTTGCGGATGTCCAAGGCTGTGCTGTGATTGCATTTGTTTTATACAAGCCTCCATCGCTACAAACAAAAATATCGTTTGTTAATGGATTTGTTTCTATAAAATGTATATCGCCATGTAAAGTTGGTCCGTAAAATAATGTCCAGTGACTAGCCGGATTAAACGTATTTGCACCATCGGTAGAAGCCCAAACATTTACACCTCCAACGTACACAATGTTTTTATCTGTTCTATTAACTGTAAATCCTAAATCATAAGTTCCTTGCCCACCTGGCGAACCGCCTGTTCCGCCTTCTAACATATTTACTCCCGGATTGATGTAAGTCCAGCTAACACCGGCATTCACCGATTTATATATACCTGCAGAGCCTTCATCAACACCAACCGTCATGGCATAAATATAATTATTGTCAGTAGGAGCAATCGCAAGTTTTATACGTTGAATAACTCCTGTTCCGGGAATGCCCGTTGGAAGCATTGTCCAGGTAGCACCAAAATTTGTTGATTTGTAAATTGCTGCAAAACCTTTTCCAGAACCGGCTAACCAACCCGATGTTGCATAAATAGTATTTGGCAAAATAGGGTCTTGAACTAAATCCCAGCAAAGCGAATCCATTACCCGTGTCCAAGTGGTTCCGGCATTTGCTGAAGTATACA
>JAYVZC010000093.1:0-2093 GCA_043783695.1 Bacteroidota bacterium | reverse complement strand
TTATCAAGACGATTTCAAAAAATCGTTGCATAGCAGTAGCTACGGAACTATTTTTTGAAGAAGTATTGGTGAAAAAGAACAAGTAGATTGGACTAATTTATAAGTGTAATTGGTATTAATATGGGCTATTGGAATTTAAAAGCGTTACCAAAAAACCACCTTGAAATTCTTATATTTCAGGTTCGGGTAATTCTGCTTGCAAATTGCGTTGGCTTTTCATTTGGCAAATGTAATAAATGTTTTAATTTGAAACAAATATTTGTTTTGTATTGAAACAATTATTATCTTTGCCCCATTAAACAGTATAACATAAATTGATATGAACATAAAATTGTCACAAAAGCAAATAGGTCAGAGGATAACTGAACTTCGTAAAATGAAGGGGTTGTCTCAGGAAGATTTGGCTAAAAATGTCAAAATTTCCCGACCATCATTGACTCAAATTGAGTTAGGAAATAGAAGCGTTGATATTCTTGAACTACAAAAGTTGTCTTTGATTTTAGAATTTTCATTAGATGATTTTATGTCTAAGAATTTCTCGGCAAGTCAAAATGTTGAAAGTAAAGAAGAAAAAAAGGCAAAGAAAAAAGAAGAACGTATTTCTGTGCCAACACTTCAAATCAATAAGTTTAAAAATGTCTTGTTGTATATTCTTAAACGCTGTGCAGGTAAGCCAAATGTTGGTGAAACGGTTCTTTACAAGTTACTTTATTTTTCTGATTTCAACTATTATGAATTATATGAGGAACATTTAACTGGTGCTAAGTATCGAAAATTACCTTACGGTCCAGTTCCACAAAAATTAGATACAATTATCAATCAGATGATTGACAAGGGGCAAATTGAAAGAATAAGAGTGCCGTATTTTGATAAAACGCAAACTAGGTATATTCCTTTGGTTACAGCCGATTTAAAAACTATTAATGGTGCTGAAAAGGAAGTCATTGATAAAGTAATTGAGCAATACAGCGATTGGTCTGCTGCTGCAATCAGCAATTATTCTCATAAAGATTTACCTTGGGAAGTTACTGACGAAGGGCAAGACATAAGTTATGAACTTGCTTTTTACAGAGAAAAGCCTTATTCGGTAAGGAATTATGGAGACGAAATTGAAGAGCAATGACATTTGATGAATTAACCGAATTTAAAAAGGATTTAAAAAACCTTTTGAAGAAATACAGAACGCTAAACGAAGATTTGGCGGAAGTAAAAACCATCTTGAAAAAGAAGCCAGATGAACGACCATCCTTTAGTTTTCGTATTGATAATTTAGATTTAGAAACGTGTATCATCAAGCTTAAGAAAATTGCTTGTAAGGCGTTAAAAGGAAGAGGCGTAAATTCAGGATTGAGATTAATTTATGCTCATTTTCCTGACGAAAAAAAAAATCACATTTATTGAATTGTATCATAAGAATGACAAGGAAAATGAAGACAAGAAAAGAATAATAGATAATTTTAAATAGAGAAACAATAGCAAAGGTAAAAATCAATACGTTGTGCCAACCAAAGATGGTTGGTGTACCTAACTTATCACTTAGCCACATTTATCTGTTTACAAATAATTACAAACGTTTATTGGTGTTTAGCTTTTATAAATATATCTATAAAATAGTTGGTAACAAAAGAGATAAAAAATAAATATATTGTACATCATATTGCTTAGTTGCTAAAAAGCTCCTCGCAATGACGCATACAAAAAAGCCATCTGCAATGAGAATGGCTTTTGAAAGTATTTAATTCTGTACTTTGCTATTCGGTTCACGACTACGCTCGAACTGACAAAGTATTTATTACAAATGTATTACTTCGCCATAAGCTGCTGCTGCTGCTTCCATAATAGCTTCGCTCATGGTTGGATGTGGGTGAATTGTTTTAATTAATTCATGTCCTGTTGTTTCCAGTTTACGGATGGCAACAATTTCAGCAATCATTTCGGTAACGTTAGCACCAATCATGTGAGCACCTAAAATTTCGCCATACTTTGCATCAAAAATTATTTTAACAAATCCGTCTTTTGCTCCTGATGCGCTTGCTTTACCAGAGGCAGAGAAAGGGAATTTACCAACCTTTAATGTATAACCTGCTTCTTTG
>JAYVZC010000092.1:0-5081 GCA_043783695.1 Bacteroidota bacterium | reverse complement strand
GTAAAGCAGAAATCCCTCATAAAAAAATATTTAAGCAACGACTAAACTAGAAATTTAGTTCCAGTAGTATAATTTTCAAAATTCTCGTGTTTCTTCAAAATCTGCCAATAAAAATCTCTTTTTTAGGAAACAAAGTCATTTTGTTCACGTAAACACGGTATCGTTCTTTATAAAAAGGAGGGAATATGATTTTTGCATATAACCGAAATAAAATAATTTTTTCCTTATTTGCCCTTATAGGAATAGTCAGCATTTACTTATCCAAATTCAGGAACAAAGAAAATGCACAAAGCAATCTTGTGTCTATTAGCAACATTGACTTATCGGAAATTAAGAAACGCGGAAAACTCATTGCTCTTACTGATAATTCATCCACTAGCTTTTATATATACAAGGGCGATTCGCTTGGTTATGAATACGAACAGTTAAGTTTGTTCGCAAAAGAAATTGGTGTGGATCTGCAAATGGTCGTAGCAAAAAATCTGGACACCATTTTCGATCAATTAAATTATGGTGAAGTGGATATTATTGCCGCAAACTTAACAGTTACAAAAGAACGTTCTACTTTGGTAAGCTTTTCTGACCCTTTAATGTTTGTATCACAAGTGTTGGTACAAAGAAAGCCAGATGGTTGGGAAAAGATGTCTGTAAAGGAAATAGACAAGCAACTCATCAGAAATACCGTTGACTTAAGTGGGAAATTTATTTTAGTTCGCAAGGGTTCTTCTTTTTATTCCCGATTGAAAAATTTATCGGAAGAGATTGGGGAAAAAATAAATATTGTTGAAGCACCGGGAAATGTGAATACCGAACAATTAATCAGCATGGTTGCAAGTGGTCAAATTGATTATACTATTGCTGATGAAAATGTGGCACTCAACAATCAAACGTATTATGCTAATATTGATGTTGGAACACCCATTAGTTTTCCGCAAAAAATTGCTTGGGCTATCCGTAAAAGTTCTCCTGAATTATTAAAAGCATTAAATGATTGGATGGGGAAAAGAAAAAATTCAGAAGATAATGTTGAATTGTATGCAAAATATTTTAAAAAGAAAAAATTTATAGGAAACGATATTGGAAAATATATTTCGTATTCAAACGGAGTGATTTCGGAGTACGATGATTTGATAAAAACATATAGCAAAAAAATAAATTGGGATTGGCAATTGCTCGCATCACTGATCTATCAGGAATCTCACTTTTCTCCTACAGCAAGGTCTTGGGCTGGTGCAAATGGCTTTATGCAACTTGTTCCGGCTACGGCAAAACATTATGGATTGGATACTATTGATGCAACTGCTGAACAAAGTTTGAAAGCTGGTACCAGTTACATTTTAGACTTGGATAATTACTGGAAGAAATACATTCCAGATAAGCAGGAAAGAATAAAATTTGTGCTCGCTTCTTATAATGCAGGGTTAGGACATATTATTGATGCAAGAAATCTTGCTGGAAAATATGGGAAGAAACAAAACATTTGGAATAATAATGTAGAAAACATGGTTCTTCAAAAATCAAATCCAATGATTTACAATGATCCAATTGTAAAGTGTGGTTATTGCAGGGGTCAAGAAACCTATTTGTATGTGAAAGACATTATGAAGCGTTACAAGCATTATAAAACGATACCGGATATTGCGCCCGTTTTAGTAAAAAATTAATTAATTTATTTATCCGTCCAGCGTTTTATATTCCATGCTTTTTGTTGAGCAGCATTTAAGAATGTCCACGCTACAATTCTGCTAATTTTATTTCCTTGTTTCATTTCAATGGTTTTTACTTCAAAAGCATTTACTTGTTTTAGTTTATTGTAGATGTTTGGCAAATTTGTGCTTTTAGAAATAAGCGAAGAAAACCAAAAACACGAAGTTGGAATTTGCACACTTTCTTTAATCATTTTAGAAACAAATTCTATTTCGCCTCCTTTGCACCAGAGTTCATTGTTTTGTCCGCCAAAATTTAAAACAGGTTTTTTAATTTTTCCGGAGCTGAGGTTTTTTAATTTTCGAAATGTTCCTTCTTGAGCTTCGGCTAATGATTCATGAAATGGTGGATTACAAATGGTAACATCAAAAAATTCATCCGGTTGAATGATTCCTTTAAAAATGTTTGAACTGTTATTTTGCTTGCGGAGCTGGATATATTTCAAATTTGGATTTCCCTCAATAATTTTTTTTGCAGAAGTAATTGCAAGAGCATCAATATCGGAGCCAACAAAATTCCATCCGTACTCATAAGTACCAATAATTGGATAAACACAATTGGCGCCAACACCAATATCCAAACAACGAATGGATTTTCCTTTTGGAATAACTTTATTGTTTTTTGAAGCAAGTAAATCAGCAGCATAATGAATGTAGTCGGCTCTGCCAGGAATTGGCGGACAAAGATAATTTGCAGGAATATCCCAAAAGGAAATTCCATAAAATTGTTTTAGTAATGCTTTGTTGAGTATTTTTACTGCATCCGGATTTGCAAAATCAATTGTTGAAGTATCGTATTGATTTATAAAAACAAAGTTTGAGAGTTCGGTGCAACACTTGATAAGTTGTTTAAAGTCATATTGTGAGCGATGCCTATTTCGGAAATGAAGATCTTCTTTTTCAATTGTTTTTTTTGTCATTTATCCGCCATAAGAAAATGTACAGCCTACTTCTTGTGCACGATTAAGCGCCCAAATTCCAGAAGGCATTAATTGAATACCAGGCAATAAATTATCTTTAAATTCTTTTATAACATCTTCTTCCTTTAATTTGTTTTTTTTTGCCATCCCTTTTGCCATTCCTTCTAATGCATGGTTGCAAACACCAACAAGTCCGCCACGTTTTTGAAAAAGGTCTATACAATCATCGTCTTCTTTTTTACATTTGGCAAATAAATTTTTCTTTGCATATTCTTTTGTTGTAGGGTCTTTCATTTCAATGCGTTTTCCTACCCCATATTTTTCCCAGATAGGATCCGCTAATACAAGTGGTGTTCCACCAGCGCGAAAAATTAAAATAACAGAAAGCTCAGTATCAGGAGTTCCTAAGTCATTGTAAGTATCCATCAAGGTAAGTGCCCAGCCAATTGCTCTCCCATCGTTATGTTTTGGAACATCAAATATCATTTTGTGTTTACCTTTCACTTGCTCGAACCATCTTTCTGCATCAGCAACTCCTGAAACTAAAACATTGGTTGCGCCCAATACTTTTGCCGGAGATAACACGGATGACAAACCAAATGCTGCTGCGCCACCTAATAGTGTTCCAATGAATCCTCTGCGATGTGTTGTTTGTTCTTTCATAGTTTATGATTTTTTTTAGTTGATAGTCAACTTTGAAGTAGATATTTTCCCGTTCATTTCTATTTGAACAAAATACATTCCGGTTGCATAGCCATTAAGATTAAGTGTTTGAACACCACTTGCAACAAGTAATTTTGATTGTATACGTTGTCCAAGTATATTCATTATACTTAAAGTAACCTTGTTGCCGTTAAAAGCAGCCAAGTCAACCGATACTGATTGATTAGCTGGATTTGGATACATTTCGAATGTTGCTAAACTGTTGTCATTAATTTCAGAAGTTATGGCACAATAGTGTATTATTCCATTAAATATACGTGGAGAATAAGTAACGTTGAAAGGATAGCCTCCTCCGTTTCCTTCATAAAGTGTAAAATAAGTATTGGAATTTACAGCTGTTCCAACTCCTGTCCCATTGGTATAATTAAATATTGCAGTTGTGTTTGTAGCTGTTACATAAAAAGCATAAGTGCCAACTGTCAAAGTCAAACCTATATTTACTGGAACTTTGTACAATGCTCCAGTTCCTATGGTTGTGGATGTAACATTTGCGGAATCTAAGAAAGTCCATGCACCTGCTGTAGTTTCACTTCCTACAAAAGACCCCGTTTTATAAAAAATGGCAATGTTCCAAGTTCCGGTATCAATACTTACGCTAAATGTTTCTAAGTCGAAGTTATTTGTAACTAAAATGTCAAACATGTTTCCGTGGAAACTATTTCCGGCAGCAGTTAAAGCAGTTAATGAATCGCAAACTATTGGTAGTGTACGTTGTTGATTAGGTGCCGCTAGTCTATCGTGCACATTTGCAAGAATCTTTTGTTTTTGAATATTGGTATTTATTTGAGCGGATTGCTGTTTATCTGTTTGCCCGAATATAGTTGTTGAAAGCATTATTCCAAACACAATAAATGAGACGTATATTTTTTTATGTACATTGTTTTTGAACATAATATTAATCGATAAGATTTTGTACAAATCTATTTTAAATTTTTACAGTTACACCTCCGGCAAAAACGTATGGAGCAGCATAACCCAAACCAACTTCTGCATTAAAACCAACAATTCCTTTAACAAAATAACTAAATCCAAAATGTGCCTGTAAACTTAGAGGCGAAGGATAAACAGCAAGGGTCTCAATGTAATTAGGGAAAGATGAGAGTGGCAAATTAGTAGTTGTAGTGTACATATTATAACCAGCCTTAATGCCTGTATAAAGACTAATTTCATCTTTTGCTACAATATAATAATCTCCACGAACTGATAAGTGAATTCTTGTCCATGTATCGTGATAGCTATCTCCGTTTACTAAAACGTCATGATATATAATTTGAGTTGTTTGATAACCGAAAGCTACTCCAATAGAAACTTGTTTGCCTAGTCCATAATCTACGCCTATGCTATACATTGGAGAAGCCTTATGATTAAGATTATAATAACCATAACTACCAGAGTATATACCTGCATATCTTAATTCTAAGGCTGTTCCGAAAAAATTTACTCCAAGCCCCGCAGTAATAATAATTTTTCCTTTCACTCCTTCTTCTGAATCATCAGCTTTTTTATTAAGAGTAAAAGGGTGATTTTTATCTGGCAGAGCGCTTAACTTAATTCCATCATACGCACTTAAATTCATAGAAAGAAAACAGAATAGAAATCCAACTATAACAGATGTTTGTTTTTTCATGGTTTGTTTTTTTATGTTTAGTGTTTTTTTCGTATCAAACTTACGGATAATAAAGAGGAATAACGAATATTGTTTTTTTACAAAAACTACAACTTCCCTGCCAAC
>JAYVZC010000091.1:0-5095 GCA_043783695.1 Bacteroidota bacterium | reverse complement strand
ACCGCTATTACTGATTTACAAAACAAGGTAAATCAAATTGTTACTGTTCGCCAAATACAGGAAAGCAATCCAACGGGTATCACACAGGACAAGGCTGTAAGAAGGGATGTTATGGTGAATCAAGCGATGTTTGTAAAAGGAGCGGTGCAAGCTTATGCAACCAACACAGCAAACAACGAGCTTTTTGAAAGTGTAAATTACAGTGTGTCTGAAATGAAGCGACCTGCTGATACAATTTGCAGAGACAGAGCGTTGTTAATTTACAACAAAGCAAATGACATTGTTGCAAGTCTTTCAACGTATGGTGTAGATGCAACTGTTCTTACAAATTTCCAAACTGCAATAAATGAGTATGCTGCAATTATTGCCAGACCACGAACAGCAAAAAGTTCAATTAAAGCTGCAACTACTGCCTTGAAACAATTGTTTGTTGATACGGATTTAATTATCAAACGTAAAATAGATTTGTTGATGCTTCAATTTAAAGCAACCAATACAAGTTTTTACAATACGTATTTGAATGCAAGACTGATTATTGATTTGGGAAAGGGAAGTAAAACAATTGAAGTTATCTTAAATGCTGTTGAAGTTAAAACGATTCAACGAGTAATCAATGGTTCTATTCTTGTTAATACGGGAACTACAAAGTTGAGATATTGCGGAGATCATTTACCTCCTTGCGATGCTGGTGATGAAAATGAAGTTATCATATTATCTGGTGATTCAATAAAAGTTGATATTAGAGAATCGTTTATTACAATTACGAATATGGATGAAGTTTTAAAAGGTAGCTTTAAAGTGAAAGTGACGAGTGAGGTTTCTGTTTCTTAAGATGAATTGATTGAGAATAAAAAGACTCCGAGCTTGCGCTCGGAGTCTTTTTATTTTTAAAATTTTGTTCTTGGTAATTTTTATTGTTGCTTAACCATTTTTTTAGTTTCAATAACTTTACCATCAACAACAAGTGTATAAGTATAAATTCCATTACTTAAATCTTGAGCAAAAACATTTAAGCTACATTTTCCTCTTTCGTTCAAGTCTACCGATTGAATTAATTTTCCTGAAATATTATAAAAAAGCATTTGTGCTTTTACAATATTTTCCGGTAAAAAATAATTGATTGTGGTTTGCTCACTAAAAGGATTTGGAACGTTGGCTTCAAGAACAACTGTTTGACCATCTTTTAGATTAACGTCTTGTTGAGCAATTGAATTATTTGAATTGTTATTAGGTTGCATTGAATGACTGCTATTACAACAAGCATTTAATGCATTTTCTAAAACAGTCATACGCGCATCTAAAAGAGAATCTTTGTAAGCAATAATTGAATCTTTGGTTTGTATTTGAGCATCTAAATCTTTGATACTTTCTACTAACATTGGAACAACACGGTCATAATTAACGTGCATTAAACTGGAATCATCTACAAATGTTAACAAAGGCTCAATTGCTTCAATTTCTTGAGCAATAAAACCAATATGCTGCAAACTATCAAGCCCTATGTTATCTTGAGCAGTAGTGCTCCATTCATACGTAACTCCACGCATTTGTTTTACTTTAGCTAATGAACCACTTAAATTCTGAACATTTGTTTTTATGGTTTGGTCAGATAATGTAGTCTTACTTACTTGTCCTCCTAATTCATTCACAGCTTGAACTGTAATAGGAATAAGTGCATTGTAGTTGAGTGATTTGTATGCGATAGCAGGATGAATGATATTTCCCAAACTATCTTTTTCTTCAAGACTAACTGATTCCTGAACTAATTCAGGGAGAACAGTTTCTATTTCTTGAGCAATAAAGCCATATTGTTTTACATCAGTGAAATTAAATTGAGGAAAATTAATTACATCCATTTTATAAGTATGTGGTTTTAATTTTCTCAAAATTTCAGAAGCGCTTTTTATTGCATCAACATTGGTTTTGAACATTTGATCCGAAACAACAACAGTTCCTGAAGTAGATTCGAGTACTCCAACAAATTTACCTGCTCGATTTGCAGGATTAGTCGTGTTGGCAATTCCTAAAACACCATAATTTGCAGAAGTCCCTCCGCCAGCAGTACCATTAACACCAATAGCAGTAAATCCAGCATTACCATTTGCATTAACACCATAATTTGTTCCGGTTGCTCCAAATCCATTTGCTTGAATTCCCATATTTGTTCCGCTAGGACTAAATGCTTGAAATTTTCCTCCGTAATTAGTTTGAACTGCACCTGAAGCATTTCCATTTACACCAGTATTGAAAACTGGACCAGCATTAATTGCATTTCCTTCAACACCTATTGCTTCAAAACCACCTGGAAAATTATTTGTTGCATTGCCTCTAATACCAAAATCTGTTGAAAAATTTGCAGTGGATGTTGTGGCATCAATTCCAAATTGCATTACAGAATTTTTTACAACTAATTTTGCGTTTAATGGGCCACAATTTGTTCCAATACCAACCTTGTTTCCGTTAGCAGTTGAAGCATTATCACTAAAATGATAATTAAAATCTGCCATTGGAATTTCCCAGTTACCTGGTAATGGGTTTGGAACTAACGCACCACAAAGATTTCCTAGAGTTCCAGGAACATATATAACATCACCATTTCCATTCACTGTCAAAACTCCTGGACCTGGATTAGCAACTGGCACAGCAAAACCAGCTCCTACTCCGCCTCTCATATTGGAAAAACGCAACCCGCTAGACCCATTAGCCGAACCAAAGAATGGATCACCTAAAACAGTTCTAATTTCTAGTCTATTATTTGGTGCAACTGTTCTAATTCCCAGCTGACCTGATGCATCCATCGTCATTTCTGGAACAGTGAAGTTACACCAAGCAAATAAATTTTTGTTGTTTACTGTTGTTTGAGCATCCGTAGCTAAATCGTATGTTCTTGTATCGAACTCCATTGTAGCTGTTGCGTTTAAATTATCATTTAGTGGATTGATGCTGCCGCTCATAATAAAACCTTGAAAAGTTCCATTTGTGTTATTGTGCCCTCTCAACAATGGAACAAAAGCACCATTAGTGTTTGTAGCGTTTTGCATTCTAATAAAACTAGCAGTATCATCACTAATTTTTCCTTGAAAAATTACATCGTATTGATTTAAGGGTGTCAAGCGCGTTTGATTAATTGCTTTTGCAATTACATCCATCTGAATATGATTAAGTGCAGGAATCGCAGTCATATATTCACCAACACGAATGTTTCCGTTTGAACCTCGTTGAAAAATTCCTCTTCCAAGACCCGCACTATTTAACGCAGAAATTGTTGTGTTCACATCTGTACCGTCAGCTAATTTTACATCATCTGGTGTTCCTCCAAAATTTTCACAGAAAATTCCAAGAGTTTTATTTCGAACAATCATATTTATACGCGCATTTTGAAATTGAATCATGTCCAATTGACCAGGGAAATATGTTGCCCCAACAATTCCAAAACCGTCTTCGACTCCTAAACTCCCTTGACCAATGTGTACTCTTTGATTGGGAGTAATTGTGTTTACGCCAAGAAAACCTTGATTCGTTCCAATCTCACCAATGAGACGCATGCGCTCAACACCAAATGTAACAAACCGAATGTCTCTTTTATTAACCCCTGCCGGGTTTGCAACAGAGGTCCCCAAAATATTTGTAAACGGACCAGGAATTGTAGCTAATCCTTCGTCCCATTTTTGAGCAAATAAAATTTGTTGACTGAATAACAATGCAATAAATGATGCGATTAGTAACCTGATTTTAGAGTTTAGTTTCATGGTATTTAATTTTTAGTTTTGAATTTAAATTGATAAGTAACATTAAAAGAAATTTTTCCACCTGAATAATTCATTCCCTGAGTTTTAAATAAATAACTACTAGTTCCCGTTCCGCTCACTGGAACAGTTTGATTATATGTTGTGACAATCCTTCCACCTAGTTTAGAATACAAAAGAGCAGATGAGAAAGTTGCTCCAAACGAAAAATTTTTAACTAAATAAAAATCAAATCCAGCAAATCCCCCAATACCCAATGAAAACCCACCAGGAGCGTAGGTTAAGTAGTCTATTTTTCCAGTAACAGAAGAATTTATGTCGTAATCTGTTTCCTTTGCAGAGTATAAGTAATTTCCATGGATAGTTATAGGCAACTCTAATCCACCATAAAAAGTAAATAATTTTTTATCCAATTTCAAACCAAAAGCTGGGTTAAAATAATATCTGCTTTGTTTTATTTCTTCTTCTCCAACAATACAAGGAATGCATTGTCCATAGCCAATTTCGTCCCGTGAATCACTATGACTTATAATGTGAATCGTTGTGATTCCTATATTAAATCTCAAAAAACAATTTTCAGTTAAAGATAGTGTGCTAAATAAGCCATAAGATAGAGATTTGTCTCTCCATGTCCCTTTTGTAATATTGGAGGTGTTATACTCAAATAATGAATTTTCGTATTGTGTTCTTTTTTCAACAGAAGAAATCTGTATGCCTAATTCCCATTTGTGTTTAATTGAATCCTTTTGCGAAAAGCAAATGCTTGAATGAAAAAGTAGAAGGATATAAATTATTTTTTTCATAAAATATTACTCTTAAGATTAGAAGCTAAAATAAACTAATTAACAAGAGAAACAAAATTAAAGTTACCTTTTTACACTAATTATATTAAATGGATTTAACAAAAGCAATCTGTTTTATCCTAATTTGACACGCACCAACCAAAATGCATTCATTAAATCTGCAAGATCTTTTCCAACATATTCAATTCTTCCCCAGTTTTCTTTATTTTCTTTATTTGGCCATGGGTCTCGCACAATAACACTTGTAATCATTCTGTTACCATTTTTCATTACATAACTTGCTCCGGTAATTACAACCGCATGAGCTGTATTAATACCAGTTTTATAAGCTACAATTATTGGTCGTTTATCAGTTAATTCATTCAATAATACATTCGCAGGGATTTTACCAAGTCCTATTTTTGCTTGTACAATGTACTTCTCTCCATTATTATCGATACTCCAATTATTTAAATTCTTATGAATTGTCTTATTACTTGCAGGTTTGTTATGTAACTTTCCAAGTTCGTCTATTCCATATGTTCTATAAACAATTTGTTTCTGGGT
>JAYVZC010000090.1:0-5121 GCA_043783695.1 Bacteroidota bacterium | reverse complement strand
ATATTTTAAAAAAATCAAAAAAAATTATCAATACTAAAAATTATGTTTCCAAATTTCTAGAAGGTGGAACTTCTAACAAAAACAGGAAGTTGGCTTTGAAAGAACGTTTCATTATTATGTCGAAACACTATGGTTTTATTCCAACTTTATTTTACCACTTCTATATTTTGTTACGATACCCTTTTCATAAACTCTCTAAAAAATCAATGACCTAATTAGCACTAAAAAAATATTCGTTATCTAATTTAAAACAACATTGAGCACCATTAAAAAACAAGGAATTCAAAATGCACTCATCACCTACTTAGGTGTTGCAATTGGCTTTTTTAGTTTAATGTTTATTCAACCTAATTTGTTGAAGCCTGAAGAGTTGGGTTTAACGCGAATTTTAATTGCATCCGCAAGTTTATTAGCCACCATTTTACCATTAGGAATAAGCAGTATCACAATTCGTTTTTTTCCTTATTTCAGAAACGAAGAAAAAAATCATCACGGCTATTTTGGTTTTATGATGTTGTTCCCCTTGATTGGAACAATTTTTTGCGGAATATTGGTATACATTTTTAAAAATGTAATTATAAAAGAGTATATAGATCAATCTCCGTTATTTACACATTATTTCGATTTGCTATTACCTTTAGCAACCATTATGGGTGTTAATGTGGCGTTAAGTGCATATTCTGCATCACTTTTTAAAACTACTATTATTACTTTTTTAGAAGGGATTTTAGCGCGTATAGTTTTTATTCTTTTAATTATCTTCTATTATTATGAATGGATTAGTTTATCACAATTCATCTTTTTGTTTGTACTGAGCTATTTGTTACAAACAATATGGATGTGTATATACCTATTTGTAATTGACAAACCTTCTCTTAAAATAGATAAAAATCAATTTAAGTCGGTTGGCATAAATAAATTGCTTAGCTTCGGATTGCTTCTAACCGTAACAAATATTTCTTCCTTAAGTTTGAAACATTTGGATATTATATTGATTGGTAAATACTGGGATTTATCTTATGTAGGTGTATTTGCAGTTGCAGCTTATATTTCCTTAATTATTGAAATACCACTAGGTTCTTTAGAGCGGATATCACATTCAAAAGTTGCTCAAGCTTTTGCGGACAATGATTTAAAAAGCATCAAAAATATTTATTATCAATCGGTAAAATACCTCATGTTGATTGGAGGAATATTGTTGGTTGGAATTGTTTGCAATGTGAATGAATTATTTAGTTTGTTACCTGTAGAATATCATGCCGGTGTAGATGTGGCAATCATTTTTTGTTTCGCTGCATTTTCTAATGTTTCTACAGGAGTAAATACGTCCATTATTTTTACTTCTTCGAAATATATTTATGGAACAATTTTATTAATGATTATGTTAATTTTGGCTTTAGCTTTAAATATTTGGTTAATTCCGCTATACGGGATAATTGGAGCAGCAATAGCAACAGGGGCTTTAGCCGCAATTTATAATATAGCAAAATTTGTATTGATATTAATTTTCTTTAAGATGCAGCCTTATGATTTATCAAGTTTGAAAATTATTATTGTGATTGCATTTTCTTTTTTAATTGCTTCGTTTATACCACATTTCAATAATATAATTCTCTCTATGTTTATTAAAACAATTGTTATTAGTGCAGTTTATTTAGGATTGACTTATTTCCTGAAAATTGTTCCAGAATTTCATAAGTATCTTCCTTTCCATAAATAGCAACCCCAAATTTTCACCACTAACCTGCCTGCCGGCAGGCAGGGGCACTAATACCATCTGCCATTATAAAATTAGTCCGATAGCTTTCGATATTAGTGGTAAAGACTTAGTTTAATTTCTTCAACAACGCTTCACAATCTTTCTTCGCCTTAATATCATCTTCATTTGAAGGTGTTATTTCTAAAGCTTTTTTTGCCCATAGTTTTGCTTCAACCATTTTTCCCATTTCGTAATATGTTTGAGCCAATTCGTATTGATGATTCATGTATTTTGGTTCTAAACTAATTGCTGTCATAAATGACTTTATTGCATCTTCATAAGAACCACCTTGAGGAACTCCACCAAAAAAGGAGTTAATCATTGCCTTTTCAATAGCACTAAAACCAGCAATTGTGCGATGCCAACGTCCTAAAATATGATATGCTCCTGCTAATTTTGGATTTAATGCAATGGCCCTGTCTACTTGTGCTCGAATAATTTTTGCATTTGCAATTTTTTGTTTTGAGCTAGCATTTTCATTTATGCGTCCCAATGCCATTGCTAAAGCATAATGTGCATCGGCACTCGCTTCATTTCCTTTGATTGCTTTTTTTGCTAAGTATTCAGCACTTTTATAGTATTTCATTTTTTCTGCTTCCGGAGCATAGTAGTATCCATATTTCGAATAGCAATAACTTGCGAACTGTAAATAATTCACATTGTTTGAATCAGCCTTTACTAATGATTGAAAAAGCGGAAATGCTTCTTTGTATTTAAATTCCACTTTTAATTTAAGTGCTTTTGCATATTGCTCCTCGCTTGTTTGGGCAATTACTAAAAGACTTGTAAATGCTACAAAGATGATTGTGATTAATTTTTTCATATTATATTTTTTTATATTGGTTATTAAAATGCTCTGCTTACTCCTATTACAAAGCGGTATTGAACAAAATTTTGATCGGTTGCCGGAATTTTATTTAAGAACAATGGCATATCAAAACGAATAACCAAAGGCTCCACCGTTTGTAATGGTCCAAATTTTTTGATGGTTAATGTTGCACCAACTCCTGCATCCGCTCTTAAATCCGACATTTTTAATATCTCATCTCCAACTTTGCTGTAGTTAATAATTCCAGCATCACCAAAAAGATAAGTAGTTAATTTAAATGTTTTGGTCAACCAATTTTGTTTTTTAATTTTTACGATACCACTAAATTCTAATTCAGCATTTACCGCAGCACCTGTGTTTCCTTTATAAGTATATACAATACTTCCATCGCTTTGCTGTTGCGGAGCTAAGTATCCCGAGTAGCCCCTTAAATTCAATCCTCCTCCGTAATGAAAAATATTTGTAGTTGCACCAATTTCTGCCCAAGATGGATCAAAAAATCCTTGTGAACGAGTGTATTTATTTTCCATCATCTCCTCTGGATTTGCTCCCGCTAAAAATAAAGAGGATTCGCTAGCCCAGTTTTTTCCTGTTCCGTATTGTCCATATACTCTTGTGTTCAAAAGGAATTTTCCTAATCTAGTACGATTAAGCATTGTTAAATTTATATTTTGATAATCGTAATCGCTCATCACGGCAGTAGAACGCAAACCAAGATTAACATTTCCTGATCCCGCTGCATAATTGTAAGAATGATTTAGGCCAATATTAAGAGTATTGTTCAATTGATTTGGAGTCCATTCTTTTGGTAATAATAAATAGGGAAGATCATTTAATCCTTTTCGGTACATGGATTTAAAATACATATACAATTTATTTTTTCCTTTGATATCATTTCTGTCGAAGCCTACTGTGTATCCATTTAAACCATCCAATGCTTTCGCAGAAAAATAAAAGGACGAACCTTTCATAAATTTATCAGTAGCAGTTCTATAATTTAATCTGAAACTTACGTTATCATATAAATCTTTTCCACTATGCTCCGTTGCTGTATCTAAATAAGTTTGACCTCTTCCAAAATTAAACCAAACTGTTGCATCAAAAATATGTTTGTAAGCCATATAATTTCCGTTCAAATTTAAGCCTGCTTTTACGCCATCATAACCATTGTACCAAATATCCGGACGAGCAAACAATTCGTAACTCGACCAATCGGAGGGATTATAAATTTTTGAATCGAAACGATATTTGATTGGAAATTTTTGATTGTTATTTAACATGTTTACATCAGCCAACCGAGTGCTTGGATCAATAATAACATTGGTGATTCCACCGGGAACAGTAACTGTGGCTGTATATGTTTTTTGCACATTGTCCCAACCAATCCATCGGGGTAACACTTTTGATTTTGTTTGTTTTATAAACCAAGTATTTGGAATGTGATAATAATATACACTGTCATTTTTTCCTACCACTGCAAAATCAATTGGCATTTGCATTCCTTTTCGCTTAAATGTGATATTGTATTCCCCTTCGCCTTTTCCTTTTTTTACCGATTTTACAGCATAGTCAATTGTTTTAGAGGTTTCCATCCACTCATCAAAAAACCAATTCAAATCTACATGTGTATATTGAATAACAGAATTTCTAAAATCTTCCACATAAGGATGAGCAAATTTCCATTGATTAAAATAATGACTTAGTGCGGCTTTAAATAAGGAATCACCCAAAGTGTATTGAAGATTGTACAACATGGTTGCTGTTTTCATATATACTTGTGAATAGCCACCTCCATGACGAATAGCACCATTGTATCCATCGGCATGCAATGCCATAAATGTTTCTACATCTTTTGTAGCTGAATTCATGTAGCCGTTATATATCTCGCTATTGCGAACATAATCGGGTTCGGTAAATCGGGCTACATATTTTGATTTTGGCACATAAGTTATGCGTTGTTTCCCATCAATACGTTCGTAAGTCCAGGAAGTAATAAATTGGGTAAAGCCTTCATCTAGCATTGGTCGGTAGGTTTCGTTAGAACCAACCATTCCAAAAAACCAGTTGTGACTGATTTCATGCACAAATAAATCACGATAATCGGGATCAAAACCTCCGCAAAGTGTTAGCATTGGATATTCCATTCCATCTTGTGCATCGGCAACAACCATTTTCTTGTAACCATACATTCCAATGTCTTCGGAGTTAACTTTGATAATTTTTGCAGTATAATCAGCTGCATTCAACCAGCCAATTGAATGTGGCTCTTGAACAAGAGTTATACATTTTATTCCGTTCCATTCTGTTTCTCCAATACGATAAGTTGGATCGGCAGTCAATGCAAAATCATGTACATTCTCCGCATGAAACATCCATGTTTTGGTTGTTCCGTTTGGTTCAACAACAACCGATGGTTTTTCATTCCATGGCTTTTTAGCGAAATTTTTGATGTCTAATTTTGCACGCAACTCTGCTGGTAATACTTCTTCTTTGTTCAACAACATTCCTGTTGCATCTAAAATGTAATTATTAG
>JAYVZC010000089.1:0-11947 GCA_043783695.1 Bacteroidota bacterium | reverse complement strand
TTTTAACTCAGATTACAGAAGAGGATTATGTCGCAAAATTGAAAACACTTAAAGAGGCATCAATTGGCAAACATGTCAGACACATTCTAGAATTTTATGAATGTTTACTCTTTAACTCATCTAGTGAAATAATTAATTACGATAACAGAAAAAGAAATAATTTATTAGAAGAAAATCTAAAATACACACTTGATTTTATTGCTGAAATTATCGATACCATTGAAAAAATTGACTCTAACAAAAGAATTATTTTAGTTTCAAAATATCAAAATCAAGATGTGAGCATGGAAACCTCTCTTTACAGAGAAATCACATATAACATTGAACACACTGTTCACCATCTTGCCATTATTAGCATTGCAATTCCTATTCATTTCGGTTATATTTCACTTTCAGAAAATTTTGGGTATGCCGATTCTACTATCCAGTATTTAAAGGCCCAAAAAGTAAACTAACATGTGTACCGTTACATATTTACCAGTCAATCAACGTGAATTT
The DNA here is from genome assembly GCA_043783695.1 of Bacteroidota bacterium. GTDB lineage: Bacteria > Bacteroidota > Bacteroidia > 2-12-FULL-35-15 > 2-12-FULL-35-15 > 2-12-FULL-35-15. The sequence continues at coordinate 11,449 of JAYVZC010000089.1, read as the reverse complement.
ATTTTAACATCCAACAGAGATGAAGATGTTACAAGAGAAACAGCTTTACCTATTCAGGAATATAAAATTAATAATAGAACTATTTTATTTCCAAAAGATCAAAAAGCAAATGGAACTTGGATTGCTTATGATGTAAAAGGATATACACTTTGCCTATTAAACGGTGCTTATCTACCACATGTTTCAACTGGCAATTATGTTAAAAGCAGAGGATTGATGTTATTAGACTTTTATCTCTATAACGAACCAGAAGAATTTGTTGCACACTACAATTTTAAAGGAATTGAACCCTTTACATTAATCATGTCCTACTCTTGCTCTGATACAGAAAAAGTAAAACTGTATGAACTAAAATGGAATGAACAAGAAGCAAAGCTTATTAAATACGATTCATCCTTACCTCAAATCTGGTCGTCAGTTACGCTGTATAGTCCAGAAATTGTGAGCGCTAGAAAAAACTGGTTTTCAAATTGGCTTGAAAAACATTCAACATATACAAAAGATGATATTTTATTTTTTCATCATTTTGGTGGAACTGGAGTTATAGAAAATGATTTAGTAATAAACAGAGGAACTAAAAAAACAGTGAGTATTTGTTCCATCTCAAAACATTTAACGCATACTGAAATTATTTATGAAGATATTTTGAATAAGAAACTTTACAAAAATAAAGTAATAAATTGCTAATGCGATTACCACTTTACATTATAAAATATATCAAATTTGAATATTGGCCATGGTGGATGTTTTACCTACCTGTTCTTCCATATTGGCTATATCTATCAATAAAAAACAAATCATTGGCATATTTTACTGTTGCAAATCCTGGGATAGAACTAGGAGGTTTTTTTGGTGAAAGCAAATCGGATATATTAAAATTAATAGACAAAAAATATCTCCCAAAAGCCATTGAAATAGATGGATTAAGTTACGCTGCAATTTCAAATTTATTGGACCAACAAAATATCAATTTCCCAGTAATTGCAAAGCCGGATATTGGTGAACGCGGAACCGATGTATCTAAAATCAATAACTCAAAAGAATTAAAAGAATACAATCAAAAATCTAAATCGAAATACCTTATACAAGAATTTATAACTTATGATATTGAATTGGGTATATTGTACAGCCGAATGCCAAATTCAGACAAAGGAAAGGTAACATCCATAACATCGAAAGAATTTTTAACTTTAACAGGAGATGGCAAATCTTCCATAAAAGAGTTAATGCAACAATCCACAAGGGCACGATTTCAAATCAAACGCATAAGCAAAGAGATGGAAAATGGCATTAATCTTGTTTTAAAAGAGGGAGAAAAAAAACTGTTGGAACCAATTGGCAACCACTGCAGAGGAACACGATTTATTGACAACAATTTTTTAATCAATGATAAATTAAATATTGTATTTGATGAAATTTGTTTACCAATCAAGGGCTTTTATTATGGCCGGTTCGATTTAAAAGTGAAAAGCATAGAGGATTTATATGAAGGCAGAAACATTAAAATAATGGAATTAAATGGAGCTAGCTCAGAACCAGGTCATATTTATGATTCAGCTAATACAATTTTTAAAGCCTATAAAGATTTATTATTTCATTGGAAACGATTAGCCGATATTTCAAAAGAAAACATTAAAAACGGGCTAAAGCCAGTATCTTTTTCAGTAATTGTAAAGAGTTATTTTAAATTTGTTATTTTAAAAAACAATAAATCAAGTAAAAACAATTCGAAGATAGAAATTGCTTACACAAAATACTAATTACAATCTATACACTATTTAACTTTATTCCCATGAAACTACTATTCATAAAATTTGCGCTGGCATTGCTTCCATTCTTTTTTGTACTCGATAACACAACTTGGAAAGTAAAATCATCTGCGATTACTTTTAAAATAAAAAATGCCGGTTTAACAGTTGATGGAACTTTTTCAGGATTGGAAGCTGATATACAATTCAATCCTTTAAAACCCGCAGAAGCAAATATAACTGCAAGTGTAAATACTAAAAGTGTAAATACAGGAAATGATATGCGAGATGAACACATTCGCAAACCAGAATATTTTGATGCGGAAAAATTTCCAAAAATTACACTTCAATCAACTAAGATTGAAAAAACGGGACCCATTACTTACAAAGGAACATTCAATCTGACTATTAAAGGAGCTACCAAAGAAGTAATTATTCCATTTAATTTTTTGAAAATTCCGGAGAAAACCGAATTCAAAGGAAGTTTTTCAATCAATCGAAGAGATTATGGTGTTGGTGGTAGCAGCATTTCTATGGCTGATAATGCAACAATTACCCTGGACATTATCGTTACCGAATAAATCAATCCTTTTCAATAATAATTTTAACTTTGCACTATACTCGGGTGGCGAACCTGCCTGTCGGCAGCAGGACTGGCAGACAGCTACTTGAGAAACAAAAATTTAACTAAAATAGATGTTTGAGGTATATGCTATCAAAAGTATAAGCAGGAACTATTTGTACATTGGTTTAACAAACAATTTTGAAAGGCGATTCAAACAGCATAACAAAGGTCAAAACAGAACAACAAAACCTTATGCACCTTTTATTTTAATTTTACAGGAACCATTTCCTGATAGAATTAAAGCAAGAGAACGAGAAAAATATTTAAAATCTGGAATCGGAAAAGAATATTTAAAATCGTTAATAAAATAAAGACTCGGGTGGCGAAATTGGCAGACGTGTACGCTTGAGGGGCGTATGTCGAAAGACGTGGGAGTTCGAATCTCCTCCCGAGTACTTTTAAAATTCTCCGATTTTAAAAAAATATTCTAAATGAATCACACTAAAAAATGAATACCTTTTTCAAAGATTTAAAAGTAATTGAATTAGCAAACGTTTTTGCTGGTCCGGCTGTAGGAATGTTTTTTGCTGAATTAGGAGCTCATGTTATTAAAATAGAAAACAAATCTACCAATGGCGATGTTACACGCAGTTGGAAATTACCATCCGAAAACCCAAATGATAAAGGGTCTGCTTATTATGCATCAGTAAACTGGAGTAAAAAGAGTTTATTTCTTGATTTGAAAAAGAAATCCGACAAAGCACAAGCACTGGACTTAATTAGAGATGCAGATATAGTGATTGCTAATTACAAAAAAGGTGATGCAGAAAGATTGGGGATGGATTATAAAAATCTTAAAAAAATAAATTCCAAATTAATTTATGCTCATCTTTCCGGTTTTGGTGAAGATAGCAGTAGAACAGCTTTCGATATTGTTTTACAAGCAGAAACTGGTTTTATGTATATGAACGGGACTACAGAAAGTGGTCCACTAAAAATGCCTGTTGCATTAATTGATATTTTAGCGGCACATCAATTAAAAGAAGGAGTTTTAGTTGCGATAATAAAAAGAATAAAAACAGGTGAAGGCTCAAAAGTATCTGTTTCTTTATACGATTCTGCAATTGCATCCTTAGCAAATCAAGCAAGCAATTGGTTGATGGTAAATCATAATCCACAACCTATCGGATCTTTACATCCCAATATTGCTCCTTACGGAGAAGTATTTTCAACTTTGGACAAACAATTAATTGTTTTAGCAATTGGAAACGATAAGCAGTTCAAACAACTTTGCTCAACATTAAAAACAAACTCACTTTTTGAAAATGAAAAGTTTTCTTCCAATACCAATCGTGTAAAAAACAGAATAGCTCTTTTTGAAATTTTAAAAACTGAAATTCAAAAATATAATTCGAACGACATAATGAACGATTTTATTAATAATGATGTTCCTGCAGGAAAAATAAAATCTGTTAAAGAAGTTTTTGCAGAAGAAAAAACGGAAAAACTTATATTGAAGGAAAAGGACGCATTTGGCGAAAATTCTATTAGAACAAAATCATCCATATTTATCGTAAATAATTGATACAGAATATATTAAGCAATAGTCTGAATTAGTAAATTTTGTTTTTAAGGATAATTTTATTAAATTTGTAAATCTTAAAAAAAAGATAGATTGAACATGTTAAAAAAGCTACTCATTTTTTTACTCATTATCGCTCCTATTTTTGCCTCTGCTCAATATGGTGGAAAAAAAAGACATGGAATAAGAAGCGGAGGGTCTTTCTATAAAAGAAAAAAACCTCGCCCCGAGTTTATTATTGGACTTGGAGCTTCTAACTTCTTAGGTGAATTAGGTGGTGCGAATCAAATTGGTACTTTTTTCGTTCGAGATTTAGAATTTAAAGCCACTCGCCCCTCTGCCCAAATTGCAATTCGATATAAGTCTAAGTCTCGATTAGCTATAAAAGCTGGTTTTTATTACCAATTATTAAGCGGTGACGATAAGCTTACAAAAGAGCCATATAGAAACAATCGTAACTTACATTTTCGTTCAAATGTTTTTGAATTATCCGGACAACTAGAGTTCTTTTTCACAAAGGAGCAACAAGGTCACCGTTATAATATCAAAAATGTAAAAGGAATGAAGAGTTATAATTTTCAAGCATACGGATTTGTTGGAGGTGGTGCTATCTTTTTTAATCCACAAGCAAAATACAATGGAAGCTGGGTAAGCCTTCAACCGCTAGGAACCGAAGGACAAGGATTACCGGGCGGTCCAAAAAAATATTCTAGATTTACTGTTGTTATTCCCTATGGACTTGGTGTAAAAGATGCCATCAATAAAGAGTGGTCAATTGGCTTGGAGCTTGGTATTCGTAAAACTTTTTCCGACTATATTGATGATGTTAGCGGTGTGTATTACGACAATGCAACATTAAGAGCAGCGCGTGGCGATATGGCGGCCGATCTTGCTGATCCATCATTACATAATTATCCTGAATCACTTGGAGGAGATGCAGTGGGCGGTAATCAAACATCAAAAGGAGAAGTAAGAGGTCATTCAAACCATAAAGATGCCTATATGTTTATAAATATTACCGCATCTTATAAAATTCCTTCAAAACGCAGAACTCGTTCTAAATTCTAAACATCTGGAAACAGTTATTACAATAAAAGAGCCTCAAACCCAACAAGAGTTTGAGGCTTATTATTTACTGCGATACGAAGTTCTTCGTAAACCTTGGAACCAGCCAATTGGAAGTGAAAAAGATAATCAGGAAGATACTTCTATTCACATCATGGCATGTGACCAAAACAATGCTGTTCTTGGTGTTTGTCGTTTGCAACTCAACTCTCCTTCCGAAGCTCAATTACGCTTTATGGGCGTAAAACAAGATACACAAGGACTAGGTATTGGCAAAAAAATAATTTTTTTTGCCGAACAAAAAGCAAAACAACAAGGAGCAACAAAACTTATTTTACAAGCAAGAGAAATTGCTTTAGAGTTTTACAAAAAATGCGGGTATTCAATTGTTGAAAAAAGTTTTTTAATGTGGGATGAGATTCAACATTATTTAATGGAAAAAAAAATACAATAACCAATGCCTAAAAAAACAAAAATAGCAATCCTTGGAATTGGTGCTGTAGGTGGCTATTTCGGAGGATTCTTAGCAGAAAAATACACTTCTTCGAATACTATCAAAATAATATTTATTGCACGAGAACTAAGCGCAAAAATTATCAAAGAAAAAGGTTTGAAAATTATTACTCCTCTAGCTGAAAAAGTTGTTTTCCCACATTTAATAAGTAATGATCCAAAAGAAATTGGTCAAATCGATTTTTTGATTTGTTGTGTAAAAAGTTATGATTTAGCAGAAAGTTTAATTCCATTAAAAAAATGTATTCACGAACATACTGTAATTTTACCGCTTTTAAATGGTGTTGATGCTAAAGATATTATTCTGTCCATTTTGCCAAAAGCAAATGTTTGGGATGGCTGTGTTTACATTATTTCAAGGCTAATTGAGCCCGGAGTAATTTTTGAAGGAGGAAAAATTCATTCGCTTTATTTTGGTTCTGCATCTGTTGACAAAAAACTCAAACAATTTGAATCTATTTTATTAGATGCGGAAATCGATTGTCATTTATCAGAAAATATCCTACAAACCATCTGGGAGAAATTTATCTTTATTTCTGTAGTGGCAAGCCTGACAAGTTATTTAGATCAACCAATTGGACCAATTCTAGAAAATGAAGCGCACCGAAAATTAGCACATATATTATTGTTGGAAATAAAAGCAGTTGCTAATGCTCATCAAATTGAATTAGCAACAAACATTATAGAAAAAACGATTACTACCATGGAACGTATACCATACGAAACAAAATCATCTATGCATAGTGATTTTAAGAAAGGTGGAAAGACAGAATATGGATCACTAACAGAATATGTAGTAAAATTAGGAAAGGAAATGAAAGTTGACACTCCTGAGTATGAGAAAATTTTGGAAGCGCTGAAAAACAGTACTCAATAAGATCTACCATATACGAGGAAAAAAAGTAATGTTAGACAGGGGATTTAGCTGAAATATACGGAGTAGAAACAAGGCGGTTAAACAAACACGTAAAGCGTAATGAAAACGTTTCCCTGCTGATTTTATGTTCCTAAGTTAACAGAACACTACACAAAAGAGAAATCCAACCGCACCGCAGTAAAGATTCCCACACTTTACCCTTACTGAACACAAGCAAACGCAGATGGTAAAGGGGCCATACTGAGAAAGCCTCAAGGTTATTAACAGTATTAACATTTGATAAATAGCCTACAAATAAGATAACACAGGCGTAATTAACAATTCAATGTTCATTACTTTTGCATTCTCGCTTGAAATCCGTCTTCTTCTAGTTTAATTTTGCCCTATTAAATTCAAATCCATAACTACTATGAGAAGAGCACTTTACGCATTGTCATTTTTAGTTTTTCTTTTTTTATGTTCGTTTACAATCATTCCTCATGATAGTAAAAATATAAAAAATGAAGGACTTGCCGTTATTTTAGATGAGAATGAGTTTGACATAAAAGCCGAAAAGATCATTGCTACTTTTGAGATTCAATCTTTTAAAATCAGTAAAGATGGGATGGTTAGTTGGACATCCAAAAACGAATCGGGCTCATTACCTTATTCCGTTGAACAATTTATTTTCGATAAATGGGTAACAGTTGGAAAAGTAAATGGTGTAGGTAGTCCGAGTCCAAATTCATATTCTGTTCCTGTTATTTTAAATAGTGGAGAAAACAAATTCAGAGTAAGACAAAAAGGATATGACAAGATGAGTAAATTTTCAGATGCTGTCACTTTTTATTCGAAAAAAGAAGCGGTTACTTATACTATTACAGAAAAAAATCAAAGAATACAATTTTCGAGTGACACTTATTTTATAGTGTATAATCCTTACGGAGCAATAGTGAAACAAGGCTATGACGATGCATTGAACATTTCGGAATATGCAAAAGGATATTATTGTTTGATATATGATAATAAATTAGGTGGCTTTGAAAAGAAAAAAGTTTGGTTCAAAAATAGTTTTTGCCCGATGGTAATAAATCCAATACATGTCAGAAAGAAAAAGAAATAGTTCCAAAGCTAGCATTAAAACTAAAAGACGGGAATTCTTTTTGATTCCATTAGCAATACTAATTCACTTTTTTAGTTTCAGATAAACATTTGACTTGCGACAGCGAGTCATCTCATCCCCTAGCCCCAATTGATTCCAGTCAAGAATTGGTATAAGTTATTTAACAAGCAGAACCTCTGTTACTGCAAGGTCTCGATAGCTATTGGAAGACTGAGCGAGAGTAGAGAGCAACAAAATCAACTCCAACTCATAACTCACAACTTATAACTCCTTTTCTTAAGCTCTCTCTCCTATTTGCTGTCTCCACATTGCATAGTACAATCCTTTTTGTGCAAGTAGTTCATCATGTTTTCCTTGCTCCGTAATTTTACCCTTCTCTAAACAAAAAATTTTATCGGCATGCATGATAGTACTTAATCGGTGTGCAATCATAATGGTTACTTGATTTTTATTTTCAGAAAGTGATTTCACAGTATTACTAATTTCTTCTTCGGTGATAGAATCTAAAGAAGATGTAGCTTCGTCAAATACGAGCAAAGAAGGTTTTCTCAATAATGCACGAGCAATAGACAAGCGTTGTTTTTCTCCACCTGAAACTTTTACTCCACCTTCTCCAATCATAGTATCAATACCTTTATCGGCTCGGGCTAATAAACTTTGGCATGCTGCTTTTTGCAATACATCCAAACATTCGGCATCAGTTGCGTTAGGAGCAACAAACAATAAATTTTCTTTTATTGTTCCAGAAAATAATTGTGTATCCTGCGTTACAAAACCAATTTGAGAACGCAATTGATCTAAATCAATGGTATTGTAATTATTTCCATTGTACTCAATTTTTCCATCAAGGGGCTGATACAAACCAACCAACAATTTGACTAAAGTTGTTTTTCCAGAGCCGGAAGGACCAACAAATGCAATGGTTTCACCTTTTTTGACAAAAAACGAAATTCCATCCAAAGCATTGTTATTTGCTGATTGATGTTTAAAACTAACATTCGAAAATTCTAATGTTGAAATTTCTTTAACAGCAATAGGTTGTAATGGCTTTATATCTTTTGGAGTATTTAAAATAGCTTGAAAATTATCCAATGAAACTTCCGCTTCACGGTAAATGTTGATGATGTTTCCAAGCTCCTGAAGCGGTCCAAAAATAAAAAAAGAATAAATCTGCATAGCAAACAATTGTCCCAATGTTAAAATATCTCCAAAAATAAAATACAGTAATAAAAACAAAATACTACTGCGCAAAAGATTAACAAACGTTCCCTGAATAAAGCTAATACTACGGATATAGCGAACTTTCTTTAATTCCAATCCCAGTATTTTAATAGTTGTACTATTCAGTCGTTTAATTTCCTGATCGGCCAATCCCAAACTTTTTATCAATTCAATATTACGAAGCGATTCGGTTGTGGAACCGGCTAACGCTGTTGTTTCACCAACAATTTTTTTCTGAATGACTTTTATTTTTTTGCTAAGTACAGATGATATAAAAGCAAGAATTGGAACAGCAGAAAAATAAACAACCGCAATCATCCAATGGATGTTTACTGCATACACCATCACAAAAACAACACCTACAAATGATGTAAACAAAATACTCACAAAAGCCATAATCACTTTCTGAACGTCATCACGTACTTTTTGCAGTTTGCCTAATGTTTCTCCGCTTCTTTGATCTTCAAAAACTTGATATGGCAATTCCAATGAATGTTTTAATCCATCGGAATAAATTTGAGCACCTAATTTTTGAGTAATCACATTAACAAAATAATCCTGAAAATTTTTAGCGATTCTAGATACCATTGCAGCGCCCATTCCCATAAAAATCAAAAAACCCACACCTTTTACAAATTGATGTTGCGATAAAATACCGTGATGATCCGTTTGTAAATGTGGAGTTGTTGCAAAATCATCTACTATCCTGCTAAAAATATAGGTGTCCGTTAAAGAAAAAATTTGATTGATTGCTGCCAAAGTCAAAGCCAAAAGCACTAGCCATTGATAACGTTTTAAGTAGTTGTATAAGAGTTTCATAAATTTATTTAGAATGCAAAGTTAATCTTATTTATATGTAGGTACATGTAATAATGTTTAATTATTGTATTTGAAAATTGAATTCATTAAGTTTGTATCGACAAACAAGCCCTTAATTACGATTAAATAGTTAAACCATTAGACAAAATACAAACAACAACCGGATTTGTTTTTCTTCAAGTGAATGGAATTTTAAGAATTGAAGTTACAAAGACAGATGAAATAACTCTCTCTAATGTGAAATAATTTTTAGAGGTAATTAAAGAATTAGGAGGAGAAAAAGCATTTTGCAATCTTATTATTATTAAAGATTTTGTTCAAATTGATAGCGAAGCAAGAAAGTTTAGCGCAAGTGAAGAAGCGAACATATACACTATTGCGGAAGCTTTTATAATCAAATCAAATGCGTTAAGAATAGTTGGTAATTTTTATATTCGATTTAATAAACTGGTACGACCTACAAGAATGTTTACAAACGAAGAAGAAGCAACGGCTTGGTTAAAAACATTTATGTAAAAAAATGATTGTAAAACAAATAAGTAGTATAAACGAAATTGAATTATTCCATCCATCATTTCAGATAAAGATGATAGTGATATATATATAAGCAGATACAATTGTGATTAGTATTTTCGCTATTCGAATTGTAACAAATTTTTATATTTAATGCAAATAACGAGTTTTAGAGCACCTTAAAACATATTTAAAATAGAATGATACAAAAAACTACACCTGAAGATGAAAACAAAATACATGAGCTAAAAAAAGCTTTCGTTTTTTTACGTCAAGATGGTGTTATACAAATTGATACAAAAACAACAGAGGAATACACCGTTGAAGATGCAAAAGAGGTCACAACTATCATTCAAAAAATTGGTAAAGGAAAAAAATTTCCAGTGTTAATGATTGTAAAAAATTACATGGATGTAGATAAGGAAACGCGTAAATTCTATGGGAGTAAAGAGGCAACCATTAATAAAACTGCCGAAGCATTTGTAATTAATTCTTCTGCACTTAAAATAATTGCAAATTTTTACATACGAATAGAAAAACCTAATATTCCTTCCAAAATTTTTACAAATACGGAAGATGCTATTACTTGGCTAAAAACATTTATGTAACTCAAATGCAAAAAACTTTAGTTTCAATTCTAAAACAAGTCGATTTTGACATTCACTCTATTGCATTGAGGAGCGATGGCTTGGTACTTGTAAAAGTAAAAGCCAATGATGAGATTGATGTGAAACAGGTTGTTCAAGTTGTCGAGACTCTTGAAAAATTTGGGAACGGGAAAAAATTTCCACTTTTAATTATAGTTGGAGCATATACTTTACCAAGTCCGGAAGCTCGTGCATATATTGCCACAGCAGAATCCGATCCATTTGCCAGCGCAGAGGCTTACGTCATTCAATCCTTTACCCAAAAACTGGTTGGCAATGTATATTTGAGTTTTAACAAACCTGCTCGTCCAACAAAAATGTTTAATTCCGAAGAAAAAGCAATTGAGTGGTTAAAAACATTTTTGTAAACTGGTTAATGTTATACCAATTATAAAATAACCCAAAGGACATTTTGTAATTTACAATGGTTAATGCCGATGCCTGCCTGCAGGCAGGCAGGTTACATATATGCTTTCGGTATTACTTTATTTATTTTGTGCTTTCCTTCAAAACGAATTAATTCAAACTCAATGTTGTTTTTTTTAGGAAATTTGCATACTTCACTACATCTTCTTCACTAATAAATTCAGGCGCATCTCACACAATCCTAATTCGATTTTTAGTTTAGGACACCGAATAGGATGCTTTAATATTGAGAATAATTGAATAAATTGAGGTAGACTAAAACAAAAATCCCTTATAAACATTATATTTATAAGGGATTCAGAAAAATTGATTGAAGGGTTGTGGAGTCGGAGGGATTCGAACCCTCGTCCAAACACTGTATTAATGTGCTT
>JAYVZC010000088.1:0-2116 GCA_043783695.1 Bacteroidota bacterium | reverse complement strand
CAAACTCATAATATTTTGGATTGTAGTCTTTGGGATAACCTTTAAAATCAACATTTCCAAGAATCACGTTTTCTCCACCAATATTTTCTATTAATTTTAAATCGAAGCGCCAATCGGTATTTAATTTCAAAAACGTTTGTTTGTTATCAAAGTATTTTCCTGGATAAATTTTGTCTGTGTTGCTCAAAATACCAACTCTCGGAATTTCATCCTTTGTCATCCATTCTCTTTTTGTATTATATCCTTTTGAAACAACAACCCAACTCTTCCCAATAAAATTGATAAGTTGATAAGCACCATTTTTTTTATTTACCAATAACACATCCGTTTTTCCGTCAGCATTAAAGTCCCCAGAAAACATACGGTTACTATCATTGAACAGGGAATCAATCCCTGTATTTTCCCAAATTTTTTTAAATTGTTTGTTTTCTGGAGAATAAGAGTAGAGACAAGCACCAATTTCTTTTATGCAAACAAACTCTTCCAAATTATTTTTATCAATAAAAAAATCACCAATGATAAAATCATCATTCGGAGAAAAATTGTCGGCTCCATTTTTAATTTCCTGTTTTTCAAAATAAATTATTTTAAAAGGAGGTTTATTTTTTTCTCCAACAAAACGTTTTTCGTAAATAGAAGTTGCATCAATGGTTGATTGATTTCCTCTACGTTCCGGGGCATCGCCATAAACAATTTCTAAATCATCTACAATCACAGCTGTTTTACCTTTGTTCCAAACCGACACGCCCAAAACATCATTAGGCGAAATTTTTTCTAAAGGCAACGAACAATAGGTGTTTATTTTCGTCCATTTATTTTTTGGAAAAGACAAACCTTCGGTACTTTTTCCTTCCCAGAAAATGGTTTCATTTTTTGAATTAACAACCGAAGCGGTTAATACCGTATTGGGATTATCGGTAAGTGGATAAACCCAAACACTAAGGCTTATTTTTTTAAGAGGTGAAATACCAATCTCATTAATTTTTTTATTTACAGCAGGGCCGAATTCTTTACCTCCGCTTAAATCACACGCTTTTTCCCCTGAATGTGCTATTGTTTCAATTATGTTATCGGTTCCAGTCAGCCCCAAATCTGTTTCAAAATCAAAAAACAAATTTGTTTTTTCTGATTGTTTTTCAGTCTCCTTTTTATAAACAATTGTGCCAATATAATCTATATGAATATCATCGATGTAAAACTCTTTTTTATTCCTATTCCAAGGATATACTGCAATTGTATAGGCAGGATTTAAAAATTCAGGAGGAACAATAAAATCTATTTTGGCTTCTGTCCAATCTTTATTGTTTTTAGAAACAAAAGGTTGCCCTGTCCAAAAAACACTTTTCCCTTTGTCGTCATTAATTGTAAAAACAAACAGTGCGAAAGGGTCTTCCATCACACTCAAACATTTAAACGAAACAGAAATATTTTTTAAATTATTGTAAGAAGGAACCTCCCCAATGCGTTTACTAATAGCAATTCCATATTCAACAGCAGTAGAGAGCATACAGCTTTTTTTTCCGGAAGAGGCTTTTTTAGTCGAAACAAAAGCTTCATTATTGTTTTCTAAATCAAAAAATTCAGATAGGAGAGAAGTAGTAAAAAGAGAATCCTTTTTAGTAACAACATTTTCCGAGACATCATCTGCAACAATGTTTTTTTTTCTAAGAAAAAGGTAGGCACCTAAAAAACCGCAAAAAATAAAAAGAAAGTAAACAACGAGTCGTTTTTTTTGCGCGTTCATTTTTGGCAAATACTTTTGAAATTAACCAACACGTAAGCTGTTCTTTTTGTCGATGGATGCCTTAATGTCTTCCAGTTGTCCTTTGGGGATGGAATGAATTAAATTTTTGGTGTATTCTGTTTTGGGATTGTTATAAATTTCATCTGCATCGCCCATTTCTTCAACTTTTCCTTTGTTCATTACAACCATTCGGTCGCTCATAAATTTTACAACAGAAAGATCGTGAGAAATAAAGATATAGGTGAAATCAAATTCTCTTTTTAATTCGTTTAATAAGTTGAGAACTTGTGCTTGAACAGACACGTCTAATGCAGAAACCGATTCATCACAAATGATAAATTTTGGTTTTAAAGCCAACGCTCTAGCGATGCA
>JAYVZC010000087.1:0-2117 GCA_043783695.1 Bacteroidota bacterium | reverse complement strand
ATTTGATTTCATAGCACCAAAATATTATCGAATGTTGAATTATCATGCAGCACACGACATTGGTCATGCGTTGCAGGATAAGAACATGGCCGTTGGTTGTACCGCTTTTGGTGCTTGGGCGGATAAAACCAATGACGGATCTTTGTTGATTGCAAGGAACTTTGATTTTTATGTGGGCGATGCTTTCGCAGAGGATAAACTCATCAATTTTGTAAAACCGAAAGAGGGTTATAAGTTGATGATGATTTCCTGGGCAGGAATGATAGGAACCGTTTCGGGGATGAATGAAAAAGGATTAACGGTAACAATTAATGCATCTAAATCAGAAATTCCACTTTCGGCAGCAACACCTATCTCTATTTTAGCACGAGAAATATTGCAATACTCCAAAAACATTGATGAAGCATTGGCGATTGCTCAAAAACGAAAAACATTTGTATCGGAATCCCTTTTGATTGGTTCTTTGGAAGACAATAGAACTGCAACGATTGAGAAAACTCCTTCTAAAACCGAATTGTTTAATTCAGAAAATTCGGATTACATCATTTGTGCAAATCATTATCAGGGAAAAGCATTTGAAAACGATTTGGTAAATCAAAGTAACATCGAAAAAAGTTCATCCAATTATCGTTTCAAACATCTAACTCAGTTGATAAATCAAACGCCTAAAATTTCTGTTGTTGATGCTGCTTCAATTTTAAGAAATAGAAAGGGAATGGACGGGAAAGATATTGGAATGGGAAACGAAAAGTCTCTAAATCAATTGATAGCACACCACTCCGTAGTTTTCAAACCAGCTAAATTGCAAGTATGGGTTTCCACAAATCCTTTTCAATTGGGACAAATGGTTTGTTATGATTTGAATAAAGTATTTGCAGAAGCTCCGTCATTAAAAGAGAAAAAAGAGCTTTATGAAAAAGAGCTAAATATACCGGCAGATAGTTTTTTGTATTCAAATGAGTTTGCAAAATTTAAAGCTTGGAAGTTGATGAAAGAAGGATTTCAAATAAAACACAAGTACAATGTGAAATACGTTATAGATTCAAAAACTATTGCTAATTTCATAAACTATAATCCGGAATATTTTGAAACTTATTTTATTGTGGGAAATTATTATCGAGATGAAAATAATAGCAGAGCAGCGTTGAAATATTATAATTTAGCAATGACAAAAGAAATTACTACAGTGCAGGATAAAGAAGCGATAGAAAAAAATATTGTGGAACTTCAAGAAGGAAAGAAATAATAAAAACGTAGTGAACTTAGTGGTAAATAAAAATAAAAACTTAGTGAGCTTAGTGCCTTAGTGGTAAAACATGATAATCGGAATCGGAACAGACATAGCAGAAGTGCATCGCATCGCAAAAAGTATTGAGAACAATAGCTTTAAGGAAAAAGTATTTTCTAAAACAGAAATTGCTTATTGCGAAGCGAAAACAAATTTTGCAGAAAGTTTTGCAGCACGATTTGCAGCAAAAGAAGCCTTTTTTAAAGCATTAGGAACAGGCTGGAGAGGTGGAATGGCATTTAATGAAGTAGAAGTAGTGAACGATGAATTAGGAAAACCAACTTTGGTTATAGTTGGAACAACAGCAGAAATTATAAAAGAAAAAAACATAAAAACAATTCATGTTTCATTGTCGCATGTAAAAGATATGGCAATGGCAACGGTAGTTTTAGAAGGCTAGAACCCCATCCCTTTATCCCTTCCCCAAAGGGAAAGGGGTGATAGGTGAGAAGTGGTGAGGTTAGTTAAGACATAAATTAATCATAACAAAAATATAGAAATCATTTTTTATCATAACAATCATAAAAAAATCTGCGTTCCAATTAATCTAGGTATGATACCGTCCATTGAAACAAAATCTTTATCAGAACAAAAATCCCATCAGGAAGCCCAACTCCCTGCAGTTTTACAATATGTTTCTGAACGTTCTAAATTTTATTCCGAATTATTTACAAAACACAACATCGATATTTCTACAATTAAAACTTTAGAAGATCTTCAGCAAATTCCTGTTACAACAAAAGACGATATTCAAAATCGTAACGATGATTTTATTTGTGTAGCACCAAGCAAAATCATTGATTATATAACAACTTCAGGAACATTGGGA
>JAYVZC010000086.1:0-11992 GCA_043783695.1 Bacteroidota bacterium | reverse complement strand
AATATAATTTTGTGAGCAATGCTAACGAATACCTTGGTGGTGGCATTTCTCCCGGACTTCAAATGCGATTTAAAGCTATGCATACTTTTACATCTCGTTTACCGTTATTACGAGTTGATGAAAAAATGGATGCTTTAATAGGAACTAATTCTCAGGAAAGTATAATTTCCGGTGTGCAATTTGGTGCAGTTGCGGAGCTAAATGGCATCATTGAGCTGTATAAACAGCAATATCCTGATATAAATGTGGTTTTAACGGGTGGAGATGTTAATTTTTTTGAGAAACGGTTAAAAAACAGCATCTTTGCAGACCAAAATTTAATCCTCAAAGGATTGAACGAAATTTTAGATTACAATTTAAATCGTATTAAGTGTTAAGAATGAATATCAGCAAGACGAATAATTTTAGATCAATAGTTTTCCTATTTATTTTTTTTTCTACATTGTGCCTCTCAACAGGCATTGCAATTGCACAAAAAACAACCAGTTCTCCTTATTCCCGTTATGGTGTTGGTGATATTGACGGAAAAGTTTTCGGACAAGGTTTTGCATTGGGCGGAACACATATCGCTTTGCAAAATGATACTACTCAAATGTTTTTTATCAACAACGGAAATCCTGCTTCGTATGTAAACATGCGTTTGGTAACAGCTGAGTTAGGGGCCAAATACAACCGTTTAACGCTTCAAAGTACAGATGCAAAAAAAACCATCAATAATGCTTCTTTAGCATATATTTCATTGGCTTTCCCTATTAAAAAATGGTGGGGCACAAGTGTTGGTCTTATTCCTTTTAGTTCGGTTGGATATAAAGTTTCGGATGAGCAAGAAATTACTAATGTTGGCACAGTAAAATATTTATACGAAGGCTCTGGTGGAATAAATCAAGTGTATTTTGGAAATGGAATAAAACCACTGTACGGATTGCCTCGTAATTATTTATTGTCTTCAAAATACAAAACATTAAAGTCGCTGAAACATGCTGATAATAGTCCAAAAACATGTAGGGAAACTTTTGTAGACAGAAATAAAATTCGTAAGACTTATAACAGAAAAAGATTGATGCAAAGTTTAGCATTGGGAGCAAATGCTTCTTATCTTTTTGGAAATATGGAAAATACTAGACGCTCTATTTTCCCTTCTACTTCTTATGCCTTCAATACTCGCACAGGAACAAGTACACGCATAGATGGATTGTATTTCGATTATGGAATGCAGATGGCTTATACATTTGATTCTTTAAAAACAAAAGTTGGAGCAGATTCATGTCATCCATACAGATTTCGCGATTTGAAAGAAAATGTGAAAGTAATGTTTGGTGTTACATTCGCTTCAGAAAAAAAAATGGATGCAACTATTGATAGTCTTTCATATAGTTATTTTAATAATTCATTGGGCTATGAAATTGTAAAAGACACAATTGAAAACACAAAAGGATCAAAAGGAAAAATTACTCTTCCGCTTTCAATTGGTTTTGGAATAGGAATTAAAAAAGGTGAGAAGTGGATGATTGCTGCGGATGTGGCCATTCAAAATTGGAGTACATATAATGCATTTGGACAATCACAAGGATTGAGAAACAGTTTGCGAACTTCTTTGGGGGCACAATTTATTCCAGACCCAAAACCCAATGCAAGCTATTTAAAACGCATACATTATCGTATTGGTGTTAGGTATTTACAAACAGCCATCGAATTAAAAAACACTCCTTTAAACGAATACGGTGCAAGTCTTGGATTTGGTTTTCCTGTGGGAAGAAGTTATATTTTACAAAATTTTTCTATGGTAAATATTGGTGTAGAAGTAGGACAAAGAGGAACAACTACAAACGGACTCATCAAAGAAAATTATATTAAAGCAACTGTTGGATTTACAATAAACGACAGATGGTTCCAACAACCAAAATTTGATTAGTCCTTGGCTACGCTCAGACTGACAAAAAGGGCTTGGCCGCAATGACAAAGAGAGCTTATCGCATAACAAAGAGAATTTATCGCAATAACAAAAAAAGTTTATTGGAGTGACAAAAAATTTTGTAAGGAATGATAAATAAAACAA
Organism: Bacteroidota bacterium; assembly: GCA_043783695.1. GTDB lineage: Bacteria > Bacteroidota > Bacteroidia > 2-12-FULL-35-15 > 2-12-FULL-35-15 > 2-12-FULL-35-15. The sequence goes on along the minus strand of JAYVZC010000086.1, from coordinate 9,936 downwards.
TTGTCCCCTCAACCGAAATCAATTGTCATCTCGACCGAAGTGGAGAGATGCAAAAAAAAATTCTATATATCAGTCTTGTGTTTTTCGCTTTTATAAGTATTGTTGCTTGTGAAAACGATATTGATGTGGTAAATTCAATTACTTCGGCAACCGAAAAAAATTTACCATTAGAATCCAGTAAAAATGTAGAATTTCTTTACAGCGATTCGGCCATTGTCCGTTCTAAGTTAACAGCTCCTCAAATTGATCGTTATGGAGGAAAAAAACCGTATTTGGAATTACCTTTAGGGATGAACGTTATTTTTTATCAGGAAAACAAAACAGAACAAACAAAGTTAACTGCCAATTATGGTATCGGATACGATAGTGGCAACGGAATAATGGAAAAGATGGAAGCGAAGGGAAATGTTATCGTAATAAACGAAAAAGGAGAAAAATTAAATACCGAACATTTAATATGGAATACTATCACAAAAAAAATATATACCGATGACTTTGTGAAAATCACCACAAAAGATCAAGTAATCTGCGGAACAGGAATGGAAGCAGAACAAGATTTTTCGGAATATGCAATAAAAAATGTAACAGGAACATTTGATGTTGGAGATCCTGAAATAGATTCAAAAAATAAGGAAAAGAAAAAGGAAATTAAGTAGATTGGGAGGATTGGTTAATTTTTTGGAAAACGAAGCTATATTACAACACGTCATTGCGAGGAACGAAGCCATCTTTCACGATGAAAAGAATAGTTACCATTGAACAGAGAGTGAGTGTCTGCTACAACGCAGAATGTTCCTCGCAATGACGGGCTAAAAAATAAATTAAGTAGGATTATTAATATAAGTACATATGAATAAAACATTTAAAATATTAGAAATTGTTTGGCTATTTATGGGCTGTGTTGGTGTAATCATGTGTGCGTTTTCAATTTTCACGGGCGATAATAAAGGAGCAATTTATTTTCTTGTGTTTTTCCTTGCTTGTGGGTTGATGTATGCCGTAAGACGTAAACAACGAATAAAATTCGAAGCTTACGAAAAAAATAAACAACAAAAAAAATAAATTGGAAAGTTCTATCATCATTTTAATTACTTTACTTTCTTCCGCTTTTTTTTCGGGGTGCGAAATCGCATTCATTACATCCAATAAATTACGCATAGAACTTGAAAATAAACAAGGAAATTTTTCTGCAAAAATCTTAGCGCATTTCAATAAATATCCTTCACGTTATTTAGGAACCATGTTGTTGGGAAATAATATCTCTTTGGTAATTTTTGGTATTTACATGGATGCAAAACTCGAAAGTGGTTTAGAGCATTATATTTCAGACGAATACCATATTTTGATTATCCTCCTCTCCACATTTCTTTCAACCATGTTAATCTTAATAACTGCTGAGTTTTTGCCCAAAAATCTTTTCAGAATAAATCCCAACAAAACATTAACATTGTTTTCTTTTCCACTTACCATTGTTTACGGATTATTGTATCCCATTGTAATGATAACGATTGGTTTTTCGGAATTCATTCTCAAAAAAATATTTCGTTTAAAAATTGAAAACGAGAATGCTGCTTTTACAATGATTGATTTAGATAATTATGTAAGAGAAGGAACTTCCACAACGGTAGGAAAAAAAGCGGAGATGGATCATGAGATTCAAATTTTTCAAAATGCCCTAGACTTCTCAAGCGTAAAAGCTCGCGAATGTATGGTTCCACGCACTGAAATTATTGCATTGGAAATAAATGAAAGCATTGAAGTACTTAAACAAAAATTTATTCAATCGCGCTTATCCAAAATCTTAATTTTTGCAGAAAGTATCGATAATATTATTGGATACGTTTATTCAAAAGAACTTTTTAAAAATGCCCAAAGCATAAAAAGTATTTTGCTACCGGTAAGTATAGTCCCCGAATCTATGGCAGCAAGTGAAGTGTTGACTGTTTTTATTCAGCAACATAAAAGTATTGCAGTGGTGGTAGATGAATTTGGTGGAACTTCAGGAATGTTGACGATGGAAGATGTGATGGAAGAAATTTTTGGAGAAATAGAAGACGAGCACGACAAAGAAGAAATGATTGAAAAACAAGTGAGCGAAACCGAATTTGTTTTTTCATCACGGCTCGAAACCGATTACATAAATAACAAATACAATCTTCATTTACCTATTCTGGATAATGTGGAAACCCTTGGCGGATTAATCATGCATTATCACGAAAGCATCCCACGAGTTCAGGAGGAAATCCGAATCCAAAACTTTGTATTTACCATCATTGCCGTTACCCGAACTCGGATAGAACAAGTGAATTTAAAGATTCAAAATTTAAATATCTAATTATCAGATAATTACAATCAAAAACCTTTTCCCTAAAAACTTTTAAGAGTTCGCTAAGAATCTTATATTTGCAACCCTATATTATTTAATATCGATAAGGGAATTAGTGAATTTATAATAAAATAAATATATAAATATGAGTACTTTAGAAAGTTTACGTAAGCGTTCGGGGCTGTTGGTAGGAATAGTTGGTTTAGCCTTATTGGCTTTTGTATTAACCGACTTGGCTAAAAAAGATGGTTCTCTTTTTGGTGGTGATGATAAATTGGTTGGAGAAATTGCAGGCCAATCAATTGACATTGCTGCTTTTAAAAAGAAAGTGGACGAAGCAGAATCTGCTCAATTAAAGAATAACCAAAAAACATCTCTTACTCCGGAAGAAAAAGATGGGATTGTTCAAAATGTGTGGAATCAAATGATTAACGAACATGTAATGGTTAAAGAATATGAAAAATTAGGCATTTCTATTTCTGACGAAGAATTATACGATTTAATGGTAACACATCCTCATTCGGCTTTGGTTAGAAATTTAAGTGATCCTAAAACAGGAAAAGTTTCTCAAATGTTTGCCGATCCTAAAACGGGTGAAATTTCTCCCGATAAAATTCGTGAATTCACTGCAGCAATGACAGATGAACAAGAAGGACAATGGATGCAATTGGAAGAATATGTTCGCCAAGTTAGAGTGATTGAAAAATACAATAACCTTATAAAAAAAGGATTGTATGTAACAACAGCAGCAGCTAAGCGCGAATACATTGCACAAAACACTTCTTCAAACATTAAATACATTATCAAAAATTACAAGCTTGTTGCAGATAGCACTATCAAGCCAACGGAAGATGAAGTAAATGCATATTATTCAGCACATCAAAATGCTTACAAGCAAGAAGCATCTCGTGAATTAGAGTATATTATTTACAACATTGTTCCTTCACAAGAAGACATTGATGAAGCAAAAAAAACAATGCAAAAAATCGGAGAAGAATTTAAAACTGCAAAATCGTTTACAGAAGATTCAACCTATATAGTTGCAGAATCCGAACTACGCAACTTCGATCAAGGTTACCACATCAAAGGAACGTTATCTCCTTCTATTGATACAACAATGTTTAAAGCAGAAGTAGGAACAGTAGTTGGTCCGTATGAAGAAAATGGTTCATTGAAAGTTTCTAAATTATTGGCAACAAAAATTTCGGCAGATTCTGCTAAAGTGCGTCACATCTTAGTTGGTTACAAAGATTCAGGTGCATCTCCAACAATCACACTCACAAAAGAACAAGCAAAAACAAAAGCAGATAGCATTTTAGGAGCAATTAAAAAAGGCGGAAAATTTGCTGACTTCGTAGAAAAATTTTCCGATGATGGAGGTAAAAAAATGCCTGCAAACAAAAAAGTAGGAGAAGATTATAAGGGTAAAGGCGGTGATTATGGTTGGTTAAACGCAAATAGCGGATTTGTTGACCCATTCAAAAATGCCGGTCTTGATGGAAAAAAAGGAGATGTGGTAATTGTTGAATCTACTTTTGGATATCACATTATTGAAGTATTGGATTCAAAAGGTTCACAAAAGAAAGTGCAAGTTGGGACTATTGAAATAAAAACAGAAGCTAGTAGCAAAACAAAACAAATGATTTATTCTAAGGCGAGTGATTTTTCCGGAAAAAATACAACCCTTGAATTATTTAGAAAAGCTGCAGCGGAACAAAAAATGGATCCACGCAAAACAGAAAAATTAAAAGAAAGCGACAAAACAATTGCAGGTATTGATCAACCAAAATCCTTAATACGTTGGGCTTACGATAATAAATTGGGAACCGTTTCTGAACCACAAGAGTATGGCGACAAATACATTGTTGCCGTTGTTACGGATGTAAGAGAAAAAGGAATAGCTCCTTTGGAACAAGTAAAAGTAGAAGTTACTGCAAAAGTAGTTGAACAGAAAAAAGCCGAAATTTTCACAAATGAATTTAACACTGCTATGGCAGGAAAAACAACTATTGATGCAATTGCTACTGCAATGAAATTACCAGTAGAGCAAGCACAAAATGTAAATTTTATGACCAACCAAATACCAGGTTCATCAGGCGAACCAGCTGTAATGGGAGTTGTATCGGTTCAAAAAGCACAAACGCTTAGCAAGCCAATTAAAGGTAAAGAAGGTGTTGTTGTTGTATTTTCAGAATCAAGTACACCTGCTCCGGCACTAAAAGATTATTCTGGTCCGCAAAAATCTCAAATGCAAAATATTCAACCACGTGTTGATTATGAAGTTTTTAATGCTTTAAAAGAAAATGCAAACATTGTTGAACACTTAACAAAGTTTGGCTACTAGAGGAATTAAATACTTTTAATTATTAAGGCTTCCTATTCGGGAAGCCTTTTTTTTGTTTTGATACCACGTGCATTAATAAGGTGAAAAATTCAGTCAAAATATTTTATCCTGAATTCGATTAATAAATTTATAAAATTACAACTCAGCTATTCCATAAAACAGACAATTCTATTATTTGTAATAGTAATAATAGCCGCTGACCTGCCTTGTTGGATATCGAATCTGTCAAAATAATTTAACGGATAAAAAATCTGAAAATCTATAACTAACTTTTTTTCTTCATTTCTTCTAACATCGTAATAATTTTATCTAATTTATTTACTTCAATTGAATTCAATCTTTTTGTAAGTTCTTCAATTTCTTCTTTAGCATCTAAATTAGTTTGATAGTCGGCTTGTGCTTGAACTCGATCTCTTTCGCTTTGGCGATTTTGTGACATCATAATGATTGGAGCCGCATAAGCCGCTTGAGTAGAAAACAAAAGATTTAATAAAATAAAAGGATAAGCATCCCAATGTTTTATAAATCCAACTACATTTAATCCCATCCAAATAATCACTAAAATTGATTGTATAATAATAAAATTCCAGGATCCCATTCCTTTTGCCACTTTATCTGCTATAAGTTGACTAAAGCCCAAAGATTCTTTGTGATCATCATGCCAATTTTTTTTTGCTTTCATACTATTAATTTATTGAATGAGATTGGTTTTACTAATAAAGTCTTCGACTCCGCTCAAACTGAAAATTGAGATGTCACACAGAGCAGAGTCGAAGTGTAACAAAGCTTATAAAAGAGATTAGCTATCTTAAAATTTGTAATCGTTTCGAATCTAATTTAATAAAAATAAAAAGCAAGATGGTGAACGACCATAAGGAAGAACCACCATAGCTAAAAAATGGCAATGGAATTCCAATAACCGGAGCAAGTCCAATCGTCATTCCAACATTTACCGTCAAGTGAAAAAATAGAACAGATGCAACACCGTATCCATAAATTCTACTAAATGATGAACGTTGTCGTTCAGCCATAAAAATTAATCGAATAATTAAAAAGAGTTGTAACATAATAACAATGGTGCTTCCAACAAATCCCCATTCTTCGCCAACCGTACAAAAAATAAAATCGGTATCCTGTTCTGGAACAAAATCATATTTTGTTTGTGTTCCTTGTAAATAGCCCTTGCCTAAAAATCCTCCCGAACCAATGGCAATTTTTGCTTGATTTACATTGTATCCTTCTTTTTTTAAATTAACAGTACCTCTTCCCAATAAAACGTCAATACGAGTTTTTTGGTGGTCCTCCATGTGATCGTAAATATACGTTGTTCCCCGAACCATACTACAGGCCGTTAATCCAATGATAGCAATTATGAATAAATTTTTTGCATTGCGTTTTATAAATAACACAGAAATTAAACAAAGAGAACCAATGATAATAAAAAGATACAAATTGTTAAGAAGTAAGGCAAGAATGAATAAAACAATTGCTAAAAATCCCAGTAACAAATAATTTACAGAAAGTCCTTCTCTGTAAAGTGTAAAAATAAATGCAGCGAACACAATAGCTAAACCAGTTTCATCCTGCAACTTCATAATTACAATTGTTGGGATTCCAATAATTAAAAGCGAAATGAATGTATTTTTATAATCAGCAATTTTAATATTTTGATTGCTTAAAAATTTTGCGAGAGCAAGGTTGGCAGCAAACTTCATAAACTCTGCAGGTTGAATTCCGAAATCACCAAAGCGAAACCAAGAGCGGCTTCCCTTTACTTCTCGACCTAAAAATGGAACGGCAATGTTAGCTATCAAAACCGCAGCAAAAATAACATAAGCAAAAACAGTATAAAAATTTTCATCGATTATTAAAATAACAAATGCTATCAATAAAGATGTTGTAATCCAAATTAATTGTTTCCCATATTTTTGGCTGATGTCGGTAATAACGTGATGATTTTCATTATATACAGCAGCATAAATATTGAACCAGCCCATCAATATTAATAGAAGATAGGTGAGAACTGTTATCCAGTCTACATTATGAAAAATGCTATTATTACTTAACGACCTTTGCATCTTTTCCTTTATGAATTAAATCAGCTTCCAACATTCTTTTTTCTAAATCGGGTCTGGTAATTTTTCCTTTCAAATATTTTTCCAGCATCAACCGTGCAATTGGTCCTGCATACGTTGCACCAAATCCACCATTTTCAATTAATATTCCAATTGCAATTTTAGGATTTTCTCTCGGAGCAAAACATACAAAGACCGAATGATCTTTTCCTGAATTTTGAGCCGTTCCGGTTTTTGCACAATAAGGAATTCCTTCTATTTTTAATGCTGCTGCCGTTCCGGCATCTACCGCTTTTGCCATTCCTAAAATCACCATATTATAAATAGCAGTGTCCTTAATTTTTGTATAATGTTTCACTTTAAAACGATCTAAAATAGTATCATTCGGATTTCCATCGATTGCTTTTACAATGTGTGGTGTGTAATACCAACCTTTGTTTGCGATTATTGCGACTAAGTTTGCATTTTGTAAGGGCGTAATTCCTAATTCGTTTTGTCCAATACCTAAAGAAATTACAGTACTTGCTTTCCAACTTCCTTTGCCAAAAATTTTATCGTAATACCCAATACTCGGAACATTTCCTCTTAATTCATTTGCTAAATCGGAACCTGTTTTTGTTCCTAAACAAAAGCTGGTAGCAATCTCTCGCCAATTTGCATAAGCTTTATAAGTGTCGTGATATTTTTTATCCTCAATCACACTTTTAAATACATAAGAAAAATACGAATTGCAGGAATTGCCAATTGCGCCTTCCAAATCCAACGGTGAAGGATGTGCGTGACATTTTGGATGTCCGCCTAAAGGTGGATAGCCTCTTGCACAAGGATAACGTGTTTGTGGAGTTAATACTCCTTCATTTAATCCAATGAGTGCCATAATTAATTTGAATGTTGAACCTGGAGGATAAGATGCCATTGTTGCGCGATTGAACAATGGTTTTCCTATTGAGTCTTGAGATAGTTCAACAAAATTTTTATTCCGTGCTCTTCCAACAAATAAATTAGGGTCGTAAGTTGGACTTGTGACAATCGCTAAAATTTCTCCTGTGGAAGGATCAATTGCAACAACACTACCTATTTTATTTTGCATAAGTAATTCGGCATACTCCTGCAAATCAGCATCAATCGTAGTTGTAAGTGGTTTTCCTGAAATGGCAGTAGTATCGTACAATCCATTCATATAACTTCCCATGTCCCGATTATTCACATCTTTCATAATGATGTGCATTCCTTTTTTTCCTCGCAATACTTTTTCATAACTTTTTTCTATTCCGCTAATTCCCAAATAATCACCCTCATTATAGTATGGATCTTTTTCTGTTGTTTTTTTGTCCGCCTCACCAATATAACCCAACATGTGTGCGGCAATTTTCTTTGGATACTTTCTCAACGTTCGTGACTGAACAAAAAATCCGGGATAGCGATACAACACCTCTTGTAAGGAAGCATAATCTTTCGGAGAAAGTTGTTTTTCAAAAATGGATTCTTTGCGTGGCGAATTAGGAGCTTGCGCAGCCTTCTTCATTTTTTTTAGGAACTGTTCTTTTGTAATATTTAGCATACTACAAAAATCAAGTGTGTCCATTTCTTTTACGTTTTTGGGTAGAACCATTAAATCGTAAGCAGCTTCGTTATAAACTAGCAATTTATTATTTCTATCGTAAATATATCCACGGATAGGAAACTCTGTAGTATATCGGAATGCCTGATTTCGTGCGTCCAATTTATAAGTGTCATCTATTACTTGAATGTAAAACAAGCGCGAAATATAGGCCAAACCAACCAAAAGAAATACTCCGATAATAATAAATTTTCTGTCGGACAACTGGTTCATTCTTGTTCTTTTTTACGGTGAAAAAGATATTGTGTGATAACAACTAAAATCAAAGTGAAAATAGAGCTGACAATAACTCTGAAGAAAGTAGAGAAAAATTCATGCAATCGAAATATCTCAATATAGAATAAAAAGAGATGGTGAATCACAATCAATATTCCAGCATAAGATAGAAACCAAGGAATTCCTAAATATTGAATAGTGGGTTGTGTTCCAAATTCATAACCATCGCGCGGAGAAAATAATTTTAAAATACTCGGGCGAATATAAGCCATCAAAACACAAGCTGCAGCATGCATTCCTGCTGTGTCGTAAAACATGTCGATAGTTATTCCTAATACAAAAGAAACAAGAAGCAACAACCATTTGGGCGTTTCAAATGGCATTATAATAATAAAAAGAACATATAAAAATGGGTTAATGAATCGCCCAAGCTCAATGTTTTTAATAATGAGCACTTGCACTAAAACGAGTACAAAAAATCGAATAATATTTCTAATGATTGTATTCGTCATTTTATTCTTTATTGCCTTCTGGTGTTTTTTTCTCTAGCGCCTCTTGCTCTTCTCTTAATTTATTATTTACAATATAAACATGTGTCAGTTTTTTAAAATTGATTGATAGTTTTACTTTAACAGTATAAAATGGTTTTGTTGATTCTCTGTAAAAAGTATCTACCGTTCCAATTAAAATATTTTCAGGAAACATTTTTGTGTACTGACTAGTTACAACTGTATCGCCTCTTACTATTCGAACATGTGTTGGAATATCATTTAGTGTAGCAAATTCAAAATTTTCTCCATCCCAACTAAGTGGACCAAATGTTCCATCTTTTTTGAGTTTTGAATTGATGATTGTGTTGCTGTGTAACAAAGATTTTACAGTGCAAAAATTTTCAGAAACATTTTCTACCAGTCCAACAACTCCTAAGCTAGTAATTACACCCATTTTGTTGGTGATGCCTTGTTTTGATCCTTTATCCAAAGTCAAATAATTATTTCTTCTGTTGGTGGAATTGTTTATCACCTTAGCATTGGTATAAGTATATTTTTGTTTGTAGGTTGTATCATTCACATTATATTCACCATTCACAATTTTAGAAAAAGAAAGTAAATCATGGGAATGTAATTCCGCATTTTCTTTTGAAAGTCTTTCATTCTCACTTTTTAAATTAAAGTATTCATTCACACTTGCAGAGGTGCTTAATACGGTTGCGGAAACTTTGTTAGAGGAATTAATAAAACTTGCTCGCTGGAAATTATTGTTCTGAACAACTAAATAAATGCAAATTGTTTCGAGGAGAAGAAACAAAAAGAAAAAATAATTTTTCGTAAAAAATACAACGAGGTTGCGCATT
>JAYVZC010000085.1:0-2118 GCA_043783695.1 Bacteroidota bacterium | reverse complement strand
AATTTTCATTGTATCTACTTTATAAGGTTTGATAAAAGATGTAACTGCGGAACCGGGAATCTTAGCATTAATGTCTAATAATTGCAAATACATCGACTGCTGCAAGTCAAGCATTTCAATATCTACAGCCAATACTTCATCTAATAAATTTAAAGCACTTAGCGGATTAAATTCAAAATCGCCAAATTTTTCTTTGACTCTTTCAATACGAATTAACTCTTCATATTTTTTACGTTTCTCGAAAAAATTGTTGTATTGTTTTAACTTGTAACGAAACTCATAAAATGAATTCAACAAATCTCGTTCACCTGTTGATGCACTTTCTTTTTGCTGATATTCCAACAACTTTGATTGAGCGAGAACAACATTTCTATTGGTTTTTATTCCCAATGGAATAGGAACTGCAAGTCCAATGCCCGCAGACATAAAACTTCTACTGACATTAGTTGTGCTAACTAAATCGTAATAATTATATCGAAATTGAGTATTTAACCTAATATCATTCAACGGTTTGTGAGCCAATTCTAAATTTTCAATTTCCAATTTCAAAATACTATCGTTCATCGATTTATTTTCGCTAAATGAAAAAGCTCTAGAAATATCAACATCAAAAAGTGGAAGTACATTCTTTGGAAGTGTTTTTTCATCTATCTGCAAAGAAAGCTCATCGTTATAGCTTTTATAGACCTGATTCATACTTGCGATATCAACTTCTTGTTGCATTATTTGAAGCAAATCGGCACGAGGTAAATGTTTTAACAAATACAATTCATTTGCAATAGTAATTTTATCATCAATAATTTGCTGACGTTCTTTCAGTAATTGAATTTTATGAATATTAAAAGCATAAATAATCTTGTGAGAAACGGCAATAAAATCATCGCCATCCACTTTTGTTTTTGGCTTTAATGAATTGATGATATTTTCGTTCTTAAGAATTTGTTGTTTGTAGCGATTGCTAATCAATCCATCTGATAAAATATTCCAATCCAATCCAGCTTGAAAACGACTATTGTAAGCTAAATTATCAGTCGAATTAAATCCTGGAGAAAAATTTTTTTGATAATTTGCGGTTCCTTCTAAACCAAAATTTTGTTTCAAAAGTGCAATTTTAGCATCGTTCACCTTTTTCTGATAATCGGCTAAAGAAACCGAATCGGTGGCCGTGATTTTATAAACATCCGGAATAACAGAATAACTTTCGAAAACCGGACGAGCATTAGATAAATCGTTATACTTTTTCCAAAAAGTAGTGAGTTCAGCTATTTTAGAGCTAATGAGGGAGTCTTTATTATACCCAGTTTGAGCAAATGAGCAAAAAGCAATCAGACACAAAAAATATGTAAAAAATTCTTTTAATACTCTGCTTTTCATAAACGGGAGTAGTTTTTTTTCAAAACCGAATAGTAAAATTAATCATATTTAGTCAGTTAAACAAAACAATTAAACCTATAAATAAAGGGGTTGGGAGAAATTTAGTGATGGAAAAGCTTATTATTAAACTCTTTTTTCGATTTGATACTTATTTCTATCAGAAGAACTGCGGGAAATAAGCTCGCCAAGGAATCCTGCAAGGAATAATTGAGTACCAATAATCATAGCCACCAAAGCCAAGTAAAATAGAGGTTTATCGGTTACATCACGAGTTGGAATAGCGTATGCCGATTTGTAGATTTTTTCTATAATTAAATACAATGAAAGTCCACCTCCCAAAAGGAATGACAAGGTTCCCCAGAAACCAAAAACATGCATTGGTCGCTTTCCAAATTTAGAAACAAAAGTAATGGACATTAAGTCCAAGAAGCCATTTATAAAGCGTTCAAGACCAAATTTGGTTACTCCATATTTGCGTTCTCTGTGCTGAACAACCTTCTCTTCTATCTTTGTAAAGCCCGCCCACTTGGCGATAACAGGAATATAACGGTGCATTTCGCCATAAACTTCAATGTTTTTCACAACATCTTTGCTATAGGCTTTTAGTCCACAATTAAAATCATGCAAATTATTAATTCCACTGGCTTTGCGGGTCGCCCAGTTAAATAATTTAGTAGGAATTGTTTTTGAAATAGGGTCGAAACGCTTTTGCTTCCGGCCTGATACCAAGTCCAGTCCATCAAC